>JAYEKE010000132.1 GCA_034660915.1 Pseudomonadota bacterium | reverse complement strand
ATATAGACAGGTGTATGAATGATTGTAACTATTCAGCACATTGCATCGTTACTCAACAAGTAGTAAACTCGGGACTGTCCCCAGCTTCACCGGGGGCTGTCCCAGATGTTTACGGACTATGAAACAACGTCGGTATGCGCCGCAAAAGCCTGGGACAGTCCCCTTTTAAACCGAAAAGTTCGGGGACAGTCCCGGTTTTGCTTACAGCAGTGCATTTCATAAGGATGTGCTGAATAGTTACGAATGATTTATGATATAATTTCTCCTTATTATGAATCCAGGGTCCGACGAACTACCAGGCCTATTTTCGCCAGCAGATAAGGCTTTTTCACATAGGCACCGGCACCCAGCCGCTGGGCCTCCCGGACCCGTTCCGACTCGGAATAACCACTGGCAATAATAACCTTCTGCCCGGGAGTTCCGGCGCTGATTCGTCTGTAGGTTTCCAGACCGTCGATACCGGGATCCATGATCATATCCAGGATCACCAAGTCAACTGCATGATCTTCCAGGTATGCAACGGCTTCTTCACCACTGGCCAGCGAGGTTATTTTATACCCCAGGCTCTGCAACATCTCAGCGGCAATCTGCCGTTGATCGGCCAGGTCATCAACTACCAGGATATGCTCTCCCTTGCCGGTATATTCATCAGCAGAGATTATGCCGGCACTTTTATATAGTTGTTGTCGGGTAGCCGGAAAATATAATGAAAAGGTCGTCCCTTTATCTTCAGCACTCTGAACGTCAATATGTCCTTGATGGTCATGGACAGCATTCCAGATAATTGCCATACCCAGGCCGGTACCGCTGCGCCCCATAACCTTCTTACTATAAAACGGTTCAAAAATTTTTTCAATATCTGCTTCGGGGATACCGGTGCCGGTATCCGCCACTTTACAAACAACATATTCACCTTCAGCAACTCCCGCAAAACTTTTCTCTGTTCCATCTACATAACAATTCCCGGTCTCAATAGTCAAGGTTCCCGCTGCCGACATTGCTTCCATGGCATTGACCACCAGGTTCATGACCGTTTTAATCAGATGAAGATGAGAACCTACCATATTCAATAAATCTGGTGCCAGCTTGGACATCAGATTGATATCAGGATATAATGATGTCAGCTTTTCAAATTCTGGACTTTCCAGATAATCAGTAATAATCCGGTTCAGGTTGACAACTTCTTTGGTGTCAGCTCCCCGCCGGGCCAGGGTTAAGAGATCGTTAACAATCGCCGCCGCTTTTTCACCCGACTTCTGGATGATCAACAGTGACTTTCGTAAAGGATCATCCGGACCCACTTTTTGTAAAATAAGCTCCGGATAAGTCACCAGACCCGAGAGCACATTGTTGAGATCATGGGCCACCCCGGCCGCCAGCAGGCCGATTCCTTCCATCTTCTGCGCCCGTTGCAGCTTCGATTCCAGCTCTTTCTGGACACTGATATCCCGCAGGTTAATAACACTGCCGGCGGTATCACCTTCCTTTGTATGATAAATTGCCGCACTGATACTAACCGGAATTTCTTGACCATCCTTGTTAAATCTCTTGGTTTCATAACCGGAAAAATTCTCTCCGGCCAGCACTTTTTCGATCATCATTTTGGTCAACGGCCAGGTTTCTTCGGGAACAAAATGATCCAGCTTGCGGCCCTGAAGCTCTTCCATCGTCCAGCCAAAAACCCGGGTAAAGGCGGGGTTCAGATAAACCACCAGGCCTTCACGGTCATACACTACCACCGGATCAGGATTGGATTCCAGGACCGTCCGGTATTTTTCTTCGCTTTCCTCTAATGCCTTAGCTCCCTGTTTAAGCGCGGTTATATCATGACCAATGCTGACCAACCCTTTCCGGGAACCGTCTGGATGAAAAACCGGTATTTTAGCCACTTCAAAGATCATTTTTCTGCCGAAAACATCGGGAATGAGCTGTTCCCGTCGATAGACCTTCCCTTGTTCCCAGGCCAGGGCATCCATTTCCTTACCCTCCAGGAAAACCTGGCTGAAGTCCCCATGCAAACGAGACATTTCCACATTTGATTTTTTTATATATCCTTCTTCGCCAAGCTGAAAAATCTGCCGGCAGGCTTGATTGGTAATCTGCCAGCAACCATCCCCATCTTTCAGACAAATAATATCAGGAATGCCATCTATTAGAACGCGCAGCCACTCTTTACTCTCCTTTAATTCCACCTGGAACCTAAGAAGCTCCTCCCGCTCAGCTTCAAGCACTTCATTGGTAATCAACAGCTCAATATTCTTTTCCTCAATATTTTTTTCCAGCTCCTCTTTCGATTCCAGCAGCTCTTTTTCGGCTAGTTTTTTGTCCGTAATATCATGACCGATACAAAAGATTTCCTGAAGCTCACCCGGCTCCCCATAAAACGCCTTATTGGTCCAGGATATCCAGATCCGTCTGCCATCCTTGCACATATTTTCATTTTCATTATTTTGATACAATTCAGGCTGCTGCACAAGATTACCAATCATATCCTGCAGATCTTTACCGCTACTGTCTTTCTGCGGGACGATGGTCCCCACCACCGACTTGCCAAGAATCTCAGTCGCCGCATAACCAAAAAAACGCTCACCAAAAGGGTTGAGGTAGAGGATTTTTCCCCGGGAATCCAGACGCAAAATGATACTGTCTACATTTTCAATTAATAAACGGTAATACTGCCAATCCTGGGAAACCAAATTATTATCCTTATTTACTGTAAGAAAAAATGATGGTAACTATTCAGCACATTGTATTGCACCTTAAGTAGTAAACTCGGGACTGTCCCCAGCTTCACCGGGGGCTGTCCCAGATGTTTACGGACTATGAAACAATGTCGGTATACACCGCAAAA
>JAYEKE010000131.1 GCA_034660915.1 Pseudomonadota bacterium | reverse complement strand
GGGGAAAAAATTCAGGCTGCCACCCAGCACGGGGGCTTCATGCTGGTTTGATTTTGCTCTGGCCTGTGCTGACAAAAACCGCCTTGACGCGGAGTATTTATCATTCTATTGGCAGCTGCGCCATGAGCGGTTCTGGGAAAAAACCGTCCCCTTTGCCGAGCCCTTCCTTTCCGGGGCCTGTGTGCTGGTGGATCGGCAATGGGCCTGCCAAAACGGCCAGACGCTTTTTGACCCCCGGTTCTTTCTTTATTTTGAAGATACCGATCTTTCGGTGCGGGCCGCTTTTGCCGGTCGCCCCCTGGCCTGCGTCCCGGCCGCCGAGGCTCTGCACTACTATGACCAGTCGCCGGCGCCGGGAAAGAGCAAGGGGGAGCTCATGGCCGTGGCCCACCAGGAGTTTAAAGGTAAATATTATCCCCAGGTCAGCTATATGTTTGAGCAGCCTGAAGGATATGAACCGGTGATCGAGAATCTTGGTGACCGGACTACGCCGCCGGAATTTTCCTGGACTTCCGGGAAGTCCGGTAGCAGGCGCTATTTTGAGATCGGTGTCAACCCGATGTTTATTCCTTTCGCCCAGGCTGAACTGCCGGCAGGCGAGGTTCCCATCATCCCCGCGGCGCTCTGGGAACGACAGGCGGCGGGTGTCTATTTTGGCAGGATCAGGGACACTATGAGAGGAACTCTGAAGCGATGGCAGTGGAAAAAAATCTAAAAAGAGGTGGATACCATATGCTGTTCCCCTCTCTTAACGAATACCTTACGGTTGACTTATGATTATTAACCTGGATACCCGTCTGGGGCGATTTCACCTACGCCCTTATCAGGATGGCGACGGTCCCGAAATTCGTTCCCTGTTTCGAGATGTGTTTTTTCATGAGAAAGATCCAGACGTGTGGGAGTGGGAGTTTTTAAAAAATCCCTACGGGACGCAGATACTCCTGTGCGAGCATGAATCCGGGGAGCTGGTGGCCCAGTGTGCCGCCATTCCGGCCCTCCTCTATTACCGGGGCGACATCGTACCGACGGCGCAACTGGTGGATTGCATGTCGAAAAAAGCCTATCGGGCATTATTAACCGTCAAAAAGCAGGGGTTATTCGCCCATACCACCCAGGCATTTTTTGATACCTACACCGGTGAAAACAAGGATATATTTCTTTACGGGTTTCCCGGCGCCCGGCATTACCGCCTGGGGGCCCTGCTCCTGGGCTACCGGAAAACGGTGCCCTATGTGAATGTTCAGCTTACGCATCCGGCGCCGACACGCAATTTTGGGAAACGCCTGATCAGGTTTACCCCTGAAAGCCTCATTAAGCAGGCGTCCGCCATCACCGAGCTTCACCAATCCGATCTGGCGGCCCACCAACTCTGTCTCTTCAAAGAAGCAAAATATCTGCAGTGGCGATACGGTGATGCTCCGAGATCCTATACCATAATCGCTTTAACCAGCCCTTTCGGAAAATTGCTGGCCTTGGCCTTTTTACAGCAGTACGAGGGTGGTTATCGTCTCCTGGATTTTTTCGGTTATGCTCATATTAACCGGCTTATCGGCCAATTCATTGCGGAAACCGGTGATGCTCCGGTTACCCTTTGGTTGCAGAAACGCTATTTCCCCCTGTTTTCGCATCTCAAGCCTGTTGAAGATAAGATCAGGGCGATTCCGACAGGAAGAAGTTTCCATAAAAACCTGAGCTGGGATTGGGCCCGGGAGCATTTTTTTTACACTATGGGAGACTGTGATCTGTTTTAATGATTTCCGGAAGCAATTTACCGGCTGGCATTATTCTTGTCATGATTTGTCGGAATCGGAGATTATGATTTGGAAAGAGCATGGTGGTCAGATAAAAATGGATACTTTTTACTAAGCGACTATGTGGAGCCGTTCTTCATCTGGAGAATTTATGAACAAACATGAATATAGCAAAATCATCCATGATACTCATAAGGCAGTGTCTTCAAGTTATGGAGATTTGGATATACACGGTCAAATAGCAAAGAATAACCTGTCTCACTGGAACTACACTCGAAACGTTGAACAGCCGATTTCACATATCGTAAATCATTATTTACCTTGGAAATCATTTTCTATGTTGGATGCAGGCTGCGGTAATGGCCAGTTATTTCATCTGTATACATCAATAGGAGCAAAGGTTATTTACGGTATAGATTTTGGCATTCAAATGCTTTTGGAAGCTTGCCACCGCGCCGACATAAATCGAATTCGCTTTTTTCCTATAAATGGGAAACTTGAAAATTTACCATTCGCCAATGATTCGTTTCAGCTTATTAATCTTTACGGTGTTTTGGAACATCTGCCTGAACCAATTAAAGTTTTGAGAGAACTTGAACGTATTATTGTCCCAGGTGGGATCCTCATCGTTAGCGTTCCCAGGAAAGGAAGTCTTGCCTGGCTGACTTATGGCTTGTTTTGTCCTTCACTTCATAGCGTCGTTATGAAAGAAACTTTTTTTGAAAGAATAAAATTTAGTAGAAAACGAAAAATGAAATTATATCGTTTCTATTCGAAAGCGGCAGTTCGAAACTTGATTTGTTCATTGAACCAAATGACAGTATTAACCCGAATTCCAATAGCCCATGGTGGTTTGGTTGGTTTTCCAGCGGTTGTACTAAAATATTTGAGTTGTCAGGGAAAATATGATTATATAGATAATTGGAATCGCTTTGCATGTCATATAAAATTAATTCCAGCAGGAGAATATATTGTTTTTAAAAAAATAACGAATAAGCTTTGATGGCACTCGTAGTGCGGCCGGGCATAGGTCGCATATTCTAGCGGGAGCGAATCCCGCCCCGGAAGGATGGCCAGCCACCAGGTAGAAAGTCCTTGGATTGAGGGGG
>JAYEKE010000130.1:1472-12139 GCA_034660915.1 Pseudomonadota bacterium | reverse complement strand
ACAAGACTCCAGCCACATGACATCATAGGGCATCATGGTGATGGAAAGCTCTCCGTCTTCCGCCAGCCACTCCATGCCGCTGACAATATCATACCAGTGGTTTTCCACGATACACACATCTTCCAGTTTTAAGCGGGTACAGTCAATTTCCAGGTGACATGCTTTGTTGGCTACATTGATCAGCGCCAGGATGAATTGATCTCCCTCGGGAGCCAGCCGCAGGACGGAAAAGACTGTCGGTGCCAGTGATAGGATTTGCTGCTTTCCGCCGGGATGAAAAGCCCGTTTGCGCCCCCGGATGGTAATCAAGCGTCCCAGTTCCCGACTGATGCGGGAAATTTTTGATAAAGGGTCCTGCAGGGCTTCAGTTATCAGCTTTCCATCAATAACCCTTCGGTTGATATCCCGTTTTGAATCGGTTTTCAGCACCGATTCCACATCATTTTTGCTGCCGATCAGGCTGTGTAAATAGATTCCCGGGACCCCGGGAAGCACCAGGGCTATGCAGCGGGAAGCCACAAACCGTTTTACCTGAAAAGCCAGATCTCCATGATCTTCTTCATCATGGCTCAAAGCACTGAACCAGGTAATATTGGCTTCATAGGGTTCTTCCTGGCCATTACTCCCGGTTTTATAGGAAATAAATCCGCCGTGATCCAGGGTTTTTTTGACAATATTATCGAGTTCTTCCCAGTTGAGGATATTTTTTACCGCCATCAGGCCAATGCCATCATGGGAATCAAGGAAATTAAAAAAAGTGGTGGTTGGTGAATTCGTATCAAGCCCCGAGGCCCAACGGGAAAGAGCTGTGGCGTCTTCGGCGTAAAAGGTATGCAATACCAGCGGTGGCAGGGCAAAATTGTAGACCATCTGGGCTTCGTCATGGCCATTGCCGAAATAGGAGATATTTTCCTCATGGGGAACGTTAGTTTCGGTGATCAGGGCTACCCGCGGGGCCACAGCATCGAGGATGTCTCGGAATAACTTAACAATTTCATGTGTTTCTTCCAGGTGGACGCACCGGGTACCGGGTTCCGCCCACAGGAAGGTGACGGCGTCCAGCCGAATGATGGAAGCCCCATGGCAGACATACAGGAGCAGAACTTCAAGCACCCGCATCAGTACGTCAGGGTTTTTATAATTCAGGTCAATCTGGTCAGCGGAAAATGTCGCCCAGACATAGGCTGGGCCATTGATAGTCGCAAATTTTACCAGGATATCCGAAGTTCGGGGGCGAAAAATCAGGTGACGCTGTTCTTCGGTCAAGTCATCCGGGGAGTCAAAGGTGATGAAAAAGTTTTTATAATAGGGGTTCCCATTAAGAAATTCCTGGAACCAGCGGCTTTTGGCGGAAATATGGTTGATGACGCCGTCAAACATCAGCCGATAATGTTGGCCCAGTTCCCTGATGTCGTTCCAGGTTCCCAACTTTGGGTCGACAGTATTGAAATCAATAATGGAAAATCCCCGATCCGATGAATAGGGAAAAAATGGCAGGATATGTACCGTGTTGATAGTTCCTTCAAGATACGTTTCACAAAAATTTTTCAGGGTGGTCAACGGTGAAGGTTCTTCACCCTGAAGCAGGTCCCCGTAGGTTATCAGGATCACATCTTTTTCCGTAAACCGGTTTGCGGGGTTATAGTTGGCTTCCTCTTCAATCATATCAAGAGGTTTATGGGCGTAATAAACCTGTAATATTCTTTCCAGCTCCGGCAAGTAGCGTTCCGCGGTTTCCTCATTATAGATGAATGTCAGTCGTTTCCGGAGTTTTTCCTGGACCGCGTCAGAATAATGATATAGGGGCCTGGTGTAATCAGGCTCATGATCATGTATTACCTGAATATGGCTGTTATTGCCGTCTGCAGACATGGTTTTTCCCCTCCGCGTTTTTTAACAAGAAAATAACCTGTAAGCTGTTAATAGTTTTATTTTCGGCAGGAATCAGCAGAAATAAAGCAGGTTTATTTCTGTTCAGTCAGTGCCGGTAGTCACACATTTAAGCATAATTTCTTTTCTGTTCAAGCTTTACGCAGAATCAGCGAAAAAAGGTAAATATCCGAAAGTAGTTCTGGAAGGGAAAAATCGTTAATTATGCCGGCTGCCGTCAGTGATATTGTCACCTTGAAGATTGAAAAGCTGGTAAACGGCGGCGATGGTCTTGGTCACCTGGACCAGTTGGCAGTTTTTGTCCCCCGGACGGCACCTCAAGATGTAGTTAAAGTTCGGATTACCCGCCGGAAAAAGAATTTTGCCCGGGCTGAACTGCTGGAGATTGTCTCCCCTTCATCCTCTCGAGTTACTCCTTCCTGCCCTTTTTTCCTTAATGGTTGTGGTGGCTGCCAATGGCTGCACCTGGATTACGCCGCCCAGCTGGAGATTAAAACTGCCCTGGTTGCTGAAAGCATTCGCCATGCTTTAAAAAGTAATTTGGTGGATATCCCGGGCATCCTTCCCATGTCCAATCCTGTCCATTATCGCAATAAAGCAACCGTTAAGTGTACTCTCGCGGGAAGCAAAACCCTGGAACTCGGTTTTTTTGCCCGGCAATCTCACCAGGTGGTTGATATTTTTGCCCAGCCCAAGGGCGAGTGTCTGGCGCTTAGTCGGGGGAATAACAGATTTTTAAGCGAGTGCGTCATTGCCCTGCGGGATCATTTTTCCTGGCTGCGGCAGCGAAAGGTGACCTCCATTGCGGTGCGCAGTGCTCATTCTGCGGACAGCGGCCAGCCAGTCCGGATCAGTACCGATCTGCCGGGGTTTATCTTTGCCGGCCGGAAAAAGATTGTTGATCTGGTGGCTGAGCAGGTGATTATCCATTGTGGCGGGCGGGATTTTCAGGTTACCGGGAACTCTTTTTTCCAGACCAATACCCGCCAGACTGAAATATTGCTCAAGGTGATTGAAAAGTTTTTGCTGTTTGATCCGCCGGGGAAAGTGCTGCTTGATTTATTCAGTGGCGTCGGGCTTTTTTCTCTTTCACTCTCTGACTTTTTTGACCGGGTTTATGGGGTTGAATCATCTGCTGGCGCGATCAGGGATGCCCGTTTCAATGCTGAAGCTCAAGGGATTGATAATGTTTCCTGGATTGCCGGCCGGGCAGAAGATGAATTTGCTTCCCTGGCAGCAACCTTGCCTCGGCTTGATACGGTCATTATTGATCCCCCTCGGCAGGGGTGTGACCGGAGGCTGTTAAACCAGCTGGTTTCCAGCCGGACGCAAAAAATTATTTATGTCTCCTGTGACCTGGCGACGCTCTGTCGTGATCTGCAGGTCCTGGCTGCCGGAGGCTTTCAGGTTTTATCTGTCCAGCCGGTTGATATGTTTCCCCACACCTACCATATTGAATGTGTAGTATTGCTGGTGAGAAAGTCTCTTTGAATCAATCACCGGGGATAAAATCCGTTTGTTGATATTTGTGTCAAATTTTTTTCTCGCCTAAGTTGTGTGTCCGTACATGATGTGGTAAGGAACTGATTGACATGTGGAACTTAATAAATCATAGCAAAAGTGAAAAATAAAAATCCTAGGATATATTTTGGAGGTGGATTGATGGACGCCCTGTTGAAAAAACTGAAAAATGAAATGTCTCGGGAAATCAAACAGATCCTTGATGAGCGCTGTCTCCAGGGGGAGAAAAATTTTGACTGGCTCCAGGCAAATCTGAATCCCTATTTTTTTATTACCATGGCCGGCGAGCATGATGCCCTGGCCAATCTGGTCAGCGGTCTGCATACGGTGGCCCACAACCGGCGGCTGGTGGTTGCTGATCAGGAGCGTCAGCTGATCCAGGCCAGCCTCAGCCGTCCTGGCTCCCTCCATCAATCCTTCATGCAGCTGCAGGAGAAAGAGATTTCCTATGCCGAAGTATGTCATTCCTACCGTTCGATTCCCGGGACCGATAGCCCTCTGGAAATCCAGCGCTTTGAATTTGACCGAAAAACTCATCAAGAAATCGCCGCTGCCGGCCGGACACGGATTCCCCGAAAGTTCAAAGAGACAGTTACCCAGATCATGCCCCATAGCTACGCCGAATTTGCTTTCTCTGATTTCGACCGGATTTTCCGTCTCCTGTGGTTGAATAATGAAAAATATATCCGCATTTCACCGGCTGAACGGGTGGCCAGGATCATCTGGCTTTACCAGCAGGTCTGCAAGCATAATGGTCTTTATCTGGATGTGGAAAACAGTGAGGATGTCACCCGTCATCAGGAGTCGAGACTTTTGTTTGCCGTCGGGAATCCGCCGGAACATGGTTTCCTGGTCCAGATCATGGAGATTTTCAATCGTTTGGATATAGGGGTGCGGCGGGCCTATTCTTTGAATATCAGTAATGGAACCACTCCGTATTTCCTCGGGACCTTTTACATCGCCACCCGTCACGGCGAGTTGCTCATTAAGGATTCAACTCTCTATGATAATTTGAAAGCCGAGTTGTACAACAGCCAGATTCTGGCCAATACCGGGCGTATGTATAATAATTTTCTCATCAAAGGGGTGGTCACCGGTGAAGAAGCGTCACTGAGCAATGCCATGATTGCCTTCTGCCATACAAACCTTGCCCATAACCAGCCGGATCTCTATGACCTGGGGGAAATCAAGCGGGCTTTTTATCAACATCCGGAAGTCATGCTTCGTTTAGCCCAATTGTTCTTCCTCCGTTTTCAGCCGGGTGTGGATGATCGTGAATCACAATACCAGGAAGCTTATGAACAGCTGGAGTTGGAAATAAAAGGATTTAATACCGGCCATCGGCACATGGATGAATACCGGCGGGTTATCTTTTCCACCGCTCTCCTGCTCATTCATTACACGTTGAAAACCAATTTTTTTGTTCCCGAAAAGCATGCCCTGGCTTTCCGCCTCGACCCTGCTTATCTGGAAAAAATGGCGGTTGAATTTACCAGTGATCTGCCGGCCGGGAAACCGTTCAGAATAACCTATTTTTATGGTCGCTACGGAGCCGGTTACCATGTGGGTTTTTCGGATATTGCCCGCGGGGGCTGGCGAACCATTATCTGTCGGACCTCTGATGATTTCCTCACCAATGCCAGTTCCCTTTTTCGGGAGGTTTTTGTCCTCGCCCATACCCAGCATCTGAAGAATAAAGATATTTATGAAGGCGGTTCGAAAATGGGAGTGGTCCTGGATGTTTCGGATATTGATGACCGGGGTCTCATAACCCAGCGCCTCTACAAACTTCAGTATGGTTTTCTGAATGCTTTTCTGGATATCTTCATTACCGAAAACAGCCGGGTGAAACATCCGAAAATTATTGATTATTATGGTGAGGATGAGCCCATCGAGCTTGGTCCTGATGAAAATATGCACGACAGCATGATCGAACTGATAGCCCGGCAGTCAGTCAAACGTGGATATCTGCTGGGGCCGGGATTGATCTCCAGTAAAGAGGTGGGGATCAATCATAAGCAGTACGGGGTAACCTCGCTGGGGGTTACCGCATTTGCCGAAATTACTATGGAGGAACTGGGCGTTGATATGCATAGCGATTCCTTTTCGGTCAAAATTACCGGCGGTCCCAATGGTGATGTGGCTGGCAACTGCATGCGCCTGCTCCTGGAACGCTGTCCTGAAGTGATGATTAAACTGGTGGTAGCCGGTTCAGGGGCGGCTTATGATCCCCAGGGCCTGGATCATCAGGAATTGGGCCGCCTGGTGTTGAAAGCCAATATTAATGATTTTGATCCGGAACATCTTTCTCCCGGCGGCTTTATTCTTTTTCGCAAAGTAACCCGCCGGGAGGGGCTGGTGGAACTTTTTCGTAAAGTAATGCGGACGGAAAACGGGGTCGAAGAACAGTGGATCACGTCAGATGAATTTCACCGGGATTTCGACGGGCTTATTTTTTCGGTTCCGGCCGATTTATTTATCCCGGCCGGTGGCCGTCCGGAAACTATTGATGAGCAGAACTGGTCACGGCTGTTCACTGCCGATTGGAAACCCAGTTGCCGGGCGATTGTCGAAGGGGCAAATTCCTATATCACCCCGGCCGCCCGGCTGGAAATTCAGCAGCATGGGGTGGTGGTTATTAGGGATGCCGCCGCCAATAAATGCGGGGTTATTTCATCTTCCTATGAGATTATTGCCAACCTGCTGCTCAGCGAAAAGGAGTTTTTAACCCATAAGGATGCCTATGTGGCCGATGTCCTGGGCATTCTTGAACGGCGGGCCCGGGATGAAGCCCGACTGATTTTCCGCCGTTACCGGGAAGCGGCAGGGAGCATTCCTTATACGGAAATAGCCAATGGCATCAGTACGGAAATCAACGAACATTACAATGAGCTGTTCAGTTATTTTCAGTCCCATCCCGAGCTGGTTCAGCATAACCGTTTCCGGCCCGTTCTCCTGGCCCATCTGCCGGCCTTCATCAGTGAAAACCGGAAATACCGCCTGCGGTTAAAACGACTGCCACCAAAATACCGGTATGCCATGCTGGCCAGCGAGCTGGCTTCAACGATTGTCTACCAGGGTGGTTGGCAAGTGGATTTTGGCAGTTCCCTGAAAGAGTATGTGAAAAAACATTTTTCCGCTTGAGATGAGCATTATACTAAATTTTGATCGGGTGGCTGCCCGTCGCCGCGATGCCATCTGGCTGGCTGAAAAGCTGCAAGATCCGGATACCAGTTTTCTTCCCTGCTGGCGTTCGCAAAATCTCTTTGTCGGGGAAGAATCACTCCGGCCGACTTTCCTCTCAGCAGCCGATCTGGGCGATCTGCTTTTGTTGGCGGCTCCTGTCATTTTGCTGGGGATTTCTAATCAGCAAAGCTGGTTTACTCTCGAATTGCCTACCGATGATGAAATGGTCCCTGAGCGCCTTGCTCCTTTCGGTACCTTTCACAACCTCCGCCGGGTTCTGCCTCAGGTGGCCGAAGCAGATTATGCCCTGCTGGCCTATGCCCGAGCCATGACCTTCTGGCACCGGCGAAACCGTTATTGCGGTTTCTGTGGTTCGATTATGGTCAGTGGGGAAGGTGGCCATCTCCTTGCCTGCAGCAATTCTTCCTGCGGGCAGCAAAATTTCCCCCGTACCGATCCGGCGGTGATCATGCGGGTCTGCCGGGAGGAACGTTGCCTGATGGCCCGCCAGGCAAGCTGGCCGAGGGGTATGTATTCCGTTCTGGCCGGTTTCGTTGAACCGGGGGAAACTTTGGAGGCGGCGGTGAAACGTGAAGTCAGGGAGGAATCCGGCATCAGGATTCGATCAGTGGAATACTTTGCCTCCCAGCCCTGGCCTTTTCCTGCTTCCCTGATGCTGGGTTTTACCGCTGAATTTGAGTCCGGGGAGATATTTTGTGCTGATCAAGAGCTGGAAGAGGTGTGCTGGTTCAGCCGGGAAGAGGTCCGGCGGGGAATTAAGCAGGGCAGCCTGAAGTTGCCGTTTAAAGGAACCCTGTCTTATCGGCTGATCTCTGACTGGCTGGCTGGTGACGCTGGGGGATGATTTTTAAGCTTTATGGTAACTATTCAGCAAGGTTGTCTTTACCTGCAGGGGACAGATTTTATTTTTTCTTTTTCGGGGACAGAATGATTTTCACCGAACAATATCGATCTTTAATTGATTTTAGTACCATCTCAAAATGAAAAAATTTAATCTGTCTCCCGGTTTTCGTGAAAAAAATTCAGTTCCCTGCGGAATCAAGCTGCTAGCTGGCTAAAGCTGAATAGTTACGCTTTATGTAAATTTTTTCTTCCCCGAATTCTACCATATCGCCTGAAACCAGCTTTTTTCTTTTCCTGGTTTCTACCTTCCCATTTACCAAAACCTGGCCTGCGGCGATGACAAACTTCGCTTCACCGCCACTAGAAACCAGATTTTCGAACTTGAGGATTTTATAGAGCTCAATCGGCTCTACAGAAATTTCCAGCTTTCTCATTATTCCATTATCTTCATTTGCCATGAGAATGGGATGTAATCCTCTTTTCCAGGTTGTTGGGGGGCCATCTCATCCTATTTAACCACTATTGAAATAGAGGAATCATATTCAAGCCTTTTCCCCTGGATGAATTTATTGTTGTCTCCATCCACCAGAGTGAATGTCCATACACCTTCTTTTGGTGGAATAAATGAAAAACTCCCGCTGCTGTCTGTAAAAATAAAGGTATCCCCAATATCTTCCTTGATGACCCCGGCTGTGGTTGTATCAAGTTCTGTATCGCCTGATGTATAGTTCAGATATTCAATTTGTATCTTTGCGTGGGCAATTTGTCTGCCTTCGTCATTGACGGCCTCGGCTCTGAAAAGACTTCCAGCGTGCACACTGTATGGTCGAACTAATGGTATTATTTCAGGTATATTCTTGAGCACCCTCTTCGGCCAGTCAGTGGTAACTCCATAATAATTAAGACAAAGTTTCGCAATTTTCTGCCGGTAAAGATCTTCATTTTTTTTCCAGTGAGCTTCATGCTTGACAACGATGATGTAGTCACCAGGTTTAAAAAAGCCACTTTTTTTATTTACCGGGATTGTGTAGGTCTCTCTTTTCTCACCTCTCACGGTATAATAATCGGGGATGGCGACAGCATGTAAATTTCTTTCTTCTCCATCGTGAATTATAAAAATTGAATTCAATCCTTTAAGGTATTTTGAATCTTCAGCGCCTAAACGTATCCCCATAAGGTTGGTACCAGTAAAGGGATGAAAATGAAGAACCTTGACAGTTTTCTGGCCGTCTTTATTTATGTGCTGGATAAGGGTCGTGGTATGCGCTATTGCAGATATCGGGAATAACACTATCATGAAAAAAAGAGCTGTAAGATATTTCATTGTCCTACTCAAGTGAAGAGCCTGGTTCGGCTTTTTTTTATGAAGATTTCTACCAAACGCTAAATCTGTTCCGTTAGCCTTATACGCAGAGAGTGATGTGGAAAAACCTTCCGAGACCCGAGCATTTTCACGATCGTCTATAAACATACCCAATGACCTATTTATCAATAATATTGTTATGCATTTAGAAGGTTAAAATTTTACAAATCTAAATCAAAACGTTGTTCAGTAACGGTTGTTCCCCATTGTTCACCAAAACACTCATTAGTCAAGACAAACCCAAATTTCTCATAAAGATGCTTTGCAGGTGCAAGCCCCTGAAAAGTGCAAAGATACACTTTTTCATATCCAACGTCTTTGCAAAAGGAAACAGCTTGATCCATTAGATAATTTCCGGCCCCTTTCCCTTTTAATTTGTCCGACACGATAAACCAACGTAAATGAGCAATATTCTTATTTTCAGAAGTACCATCAATAGTGATTGATCCTTCGATATTGCTGTTTACAGGTAAAGACCAAATACGGTCTTTTGATTTATTATAGTCATTCATGAACTTAGAAAGTTCAATTGCCACTTTTGCTTCAAAAAACAGTCCAAAATTCCAATGTGATGCATAGAATTTTGCATGTAATTCAACAACTCTTCCTATTACACCTGGTGTATATCCAATAATGGGTTCAAAATTGTTCATAATAGTATTTGAAATGCATAATGCCCGCTGGGATTTTAACTTCATTAACAGGTTAAATTTATTACGTTTTTACAAGTCAGACAACTTTTCTTCAAGAATCTTCATGGGTTTTATAGCTGGTGGTTGATAAATCAGATAACTCTGTACAGGATATCGTGTTCCCTTTTTTTGTGTGCGTTCTAAACCGTCTAACAGCAACTCACAATCTTTGGCAGGGAGCGTGAAAAACATTTCAGATTCATTTGATTTACCTGGAATTTAAGCAACAAGGCTGAATTTCGAAAAACCGCGCTGCCCGCAGTTCTTGCAGCGCCTTGTTAACTGATGTATTTATCAAGTAATTGATTCTGCCAATTTTGTTCCTATCATCGAGGCTTTCACCAAGACGTCTGTTTTTTCTTTTACTTTTCCCTTTGAAAAAACACCAAAAACTGCAAGTTCATCTACTATTTCATAGCCAAGAGCTTCAAGGGGAAGGCGCATGGCATCAAGCGTGAATCCCATATCCTTTTTTTCTTTTTGTTCACATACCGCCACTATGACTGCTTTTCGCCCTTGATTCTTCAGTTGACTTGACCATTGACCAGGACGATTTTTATTGTCAAAGTTGTAGAAACAATACAGACGATCAATAAAGGCTTTCATTATTGCTGTAATATTGTAATTGTGTGTAGGTGATACAAGCACTAACCCTTTGGCATCAATTATTTTTGGATAAAGCAAGGACATTCCATCAGCTAATCCTGTACATATTTTGTCTTTTCTGCATTTCTCGCAACCGACACATGGCTGGAATTGAAAATCTCGTAATTGGGCAATATCATAATTTACTTTAGATTCATTTACTTCTTGTAAAACATTCGTCAAAAGCACATCTGAATTCCCACCTTTTCTAGGACTTCCACCGATACATAAGATATTAGATTTAGGTGGATTTTCGGATATATAGTTACTGTTTATTTCATTAAACGAGATCATATTATTATTTTATATTCCGAACTAATATTGGACAGTTAATGCCTGCTTCAGTTGACGTAAAAAGTGGCGTGCGGATTCCGGTGCAAGTCGGCCACCAATTCCGTTTCATTCCGGCCACCGATTCCGGTCCAAGCCGGCCACCTGAATAATTTGTCTGGCGACGCAAGATAACCAGTAGTATCTGAAACCTTTCGACAAAATACAAGGAGGTT
>JAYEKE010000130.1:0-1372 GCA_034660915.1 Pseudomonadota bacterium | reverse complement strand
CAAGGAGGTTGTCTATGCGCAAGATAAAAGAGGTTTTACGATTAAATTTTGATGGCAAACAGAGCAATCGAAAAATTGCCGTCAGTTGTTTGTTCAGCCGCAGTACGGTTGCCGATTATTTGTTGAGAGCCAAGGCCGCAGGCTTGTCCTGGCCCTTGCCTGATGATTTGTCCGAAACGGCTCTTGACCAGCTTCTATTCCCACCGCCCAGGAAGGTTCCTTTATCATCCTCACACGAACCAGACTGGAATGAAATTTTTAAAGAACTGAAACGTAAATCCGTCACCATGGCGCTGCTCTGGCAGGAATATCGGGAAAAACATCCCGATGGCTATCAGTACAGCTGGTTCTGCCAGAAATATAAGGACTGGACCGGCAATCTTGATCTGTTTTGAAATTCCAGATAAGAAGCCAGAGGGACAAAACACATAACCCAACAAGCATATAATTCAATATTATCCATCTCTCACTTGAAGAAAGAGAATCTATAGAAAAAAATGTAAGCAATAGGCCGTTTATTGTAAGAAGAGCCCCCCAATAAACGTTGATAGATTCTTTGTATTTATCTATCAGTTTGAGTTGATATTCGCTTTGTTTATCAACCATATTTATCCTTTGGAATTATTGATTAAACAGCTAATGTTCCGTTTCACTGGGAGCGGCAGACTATCAGCGATTCAGTGCAAAGTTAGCCCACTTATATTCATTTCATCCGAACAGCAACTCCTGTAGCTGTAGGATTACCCCACATACCTTCATGTCCATACTGTATTCTTACTATAGCATTAGCACCTAATTCTCTGGCACGCTGTCTAAATGTCTCGTTTAGTTTATCAATATTTGTCCAAGAAGCTGAACGGATATTTATGATCGCTATCTCATCATATTTATGATCAATATCCCTCGTGCTCAATAGAATAGGGGTGTCACCCGACAATGGAGCATAACTCTCCGATGAAAGACGGGAGACTTCAGGATAAGTTATACCAGCACAGCCAGCTATAAACACAATGAGTGCAATGAGTATCACGGAAACATAAGATTTCATAATTATCACCTCTTTTAATCTTTCTCGATAGGGCTAACGACCTGCATCAGCCGCCTGAAAACGGCTTACGGGAGTTCAAACTACCAATAATAGTTGGCCGCCGTTTTCAGGTCGGTTCTGTATGCAATTGTTCGGCGATTTCTTGCCGATTAGGTTGTTACGAGGAGAGTGATTAAATAGGCCTGATGAGAATGATATGATACTTGGATCTATGCAAGCAATTCTTCGCTACCCTCTTGAAATACTGCTTTTATTACCAACCTACCGCCCAAAGCTTCTATGTACTGCTGCATGGCACTTATGGTGATGTTTGGCCTTCTTTCA
>JAYEKE010000129.1 GCA_034660915.1 Pseudomonadota bacterium | reverse complement strand
AACGCGTAAAACCAGCAGCCGACGGCGAAAACCGACGGCCAAAGAGCGATCCTGGCTCAGCTCCCTGCTTTTTTTTATCTTCGGAGTCAGCCTGGCTTTTATTGTTCTTTCCTTTTTCCCCCACCTGATCCCCGACCGGCTGCGGTCAAGCATCCGCCATTCAACTAGCCTGGTCAAACAATGGCAGCAAAAATACTGGCCGACCACGACCAAGACCACGACCACCACGGTCAAACCACGGCAACCGCAGCATCCCGCTAAAAAAACTTCCCCGATAACGGTAAAAAAAACTAAGCCCACCACCCTTTACGTTACTCTGTACAAGGCCAGTCCAGACTATGATGCCCTGACCCACAGCAGCAAACTGCTGAAATTGCCCAAAGAAGGGAAGGCACAGCTGGCCCGGATGATCTTTGCCGAACTGACCCGTGACGAATCAAAAAGCAAATCACCCCTGCCGTCTGGAGTCCGGCTGCGCGCGGTTTCTTTTTCCGGCCAACGCATCACCCTGGACCTGTCCAAAGAAATCATCAGCGGTCTGGCCAACACCGGCAGCAGCGATGAAATACTGGCAGTCTACGGCCTGGTGAACACCTATCTGAAGAATTTTCCCAAATTTTCCGAAGTCCAGATCACCGTCGCCGGCCACCCGGTCAAAACCCTGGCCGGACATATAGAAATCAACAAACCCCTCACCTTCTTTTGAGGGGTCAGGTCTTGCAATCACACAAATAATCTGAAATATCGGATTGATATTCCGAATTTTCAATGATCATGATCTATAGATGATGTTGGCATCCTTTAATATTTAAGATGAACCCCTTTTTTTAATATCTTTATACAGAAGCTATTGAGACTATCCCCCGTTTGCATAGCCTTAAGAGCAAGAACTTTGTGCAGTTCGCTCCCTAGCCTTAACTGAAATTTTCCTGAGAATTTTTTATTTGTCGGGCTTGGAAGGGACAATCCTTCCTGTTTATAAATTTCAACCCACTCGTCTACTATCCGGCAAAGTTCATGATAGACCTTTTCTTCCTGGTCTCCATGGCAACATTGGCCAATCCATCCAGGAATTGAACCAACATAGCATTGATCTTCTTCTGACCACTCAACAATTTTAATGTACTGGTCTCGTTCTTTCATTTTTGAGACTCCATTATCTTGCGTTTCACCTCACTTTCCTGGTATTTTTTTGCATCTGAACCAGGATTGCCGGATATAGTCACCGCAATACCTTTAGGGTGGATGAAGTTGCGGTGTCTACCTTTACCACCACGATTTCTGAAGCCTGCTTTTTCGAGCTGCTTCATCAGTTCTCTGATTTTTAACGGCATAGATATATGATACCAAATTGGTACTATCCTGTCAATAACAAAGCAGCAACTACTCTGCTTTAAAACCCTTTTTGTAACTATTCAGCACATCTTTATGAAGTGCACTGCTGTGAGCAAAACCGGGACTGTCCCCAAGCCTTTTGGTTTAAAAGGGGACTGTCCCAGGCTTTTGCGGCGCATGCCGACATTGTTTCATAGTCCGTAAACATCTGGGACAGCCCCCGGTGAAGCTGGGGACAGTCCCGAGTTTACTACTTAAGTAGCGATGCAATGTGCTGAATAGTTACCCCTTTTTTCCCTTCTCCAGGACCAACCTCTAATACGGGAACATATCCCGCAACCCAAACAGGCTTTATCGGCCCGCAAATAAGTGCTCTTATCAGAGCTTTGCATAAGTTTCTTCATCAGAACCTTTGCCTGACGGCAAAGAACCCGTGAAGCACTTAACATTTTCTTGTTTTTTAAACCAGAAAATAACCTGTAAGGCACTAATCTTTTCTTGACAGGGGGGTATTACCTTGGTTATACTCTTAAGCGGAAATCTGAGATGGGGGAACATTTTATGAAAACTGCGATTTCAATCCCTGACAAATTATTTATGGCGGCAGATAAATATGCGAAAAACGCCGGTATATCTCGTAGCCACTTATACGCCAAAGCAGTTGCCAAGTTTCTTGAGCAACAATTAACAGGTCAAATCACCAAACAACTGGATGATATTTACTCGAATAACTCTGCTAAATTAAGCCAGCCTCTTTTAACAATGCAATTTAGTTCAATGGAAAAAGAGGAATGGTAATAAAACATGGTGAAATATGGTGGGCCAAGCTACCGGAGCCTGTCGGGTCTGTGCCTGGCTACAAAAGGCCATTACTCATCGTCCAGGCAAACGAGTTCAATAAAAGTAGAATCAGCACTATCATCGCGGTTGCCCTAACCACAAATTTACGTTTAGCTGAAGCTCCTGGTAATATTTTACTTTCCAGCAAACAATCAAAGTTACCCAGGAAAAGCGTCGTCAATATTTCACAAATCATCACTATCGACAAATCTTTCTTAACCGAGAGAGTCCACACACTTTCCAGCGCCATAATGGCAACTATTGAGGACGGAATGAGATTAGTGCTGAAATTATAGAACTGCAAAAAAAGCACATAAAATCAAGTGCAGCTCCCAACCCTTTTTTTTCAGGAATAATGTATGATTGCAAGACCTGACCCCACATATGCAAAATATCAACAACTGATCAAGGATTGTTTCTGGGAATATAATTTCACCCCTGCCGACCTGGATAAGATTATCACCTCAGATAATGTACGGGAAAAACAGTTTCTTTTCGAAAAAATCCTGGCCAACAGTACACAACTACTTCATGATCTTAAAATTTTCCCCCAAGCCGAGTTGAAGTTTTTAGTAGACCGCTACACTGTCCCAACATTCAATCATGAATATTTGGCCAGACGTAAAAACATGGTGGAATACCATTTTTTCAATAAAGAACTGACGATAGAGGAGCTCAAGTGGACCGCATAGACTATAAAAAAC
>JAYEKE010000128.1 GCA_034660915.1 Pseudomonadota bacterium | reverse complement strand
CTCTGTGACTTTGTGCCTCTGTGAGAGTATTTTTATCTTTTCTGAAAACGTAGTCGAATGTTTACGTTTGTAATAGCAAAAAATCCTGTAATCATTAAACTAATAGCTAACCGCTAAAGGCTAATCGTTCAGTTTAGGTTTTATCTGGCCTGCCATGCTCATCCCAGCCGTGCAAATGGTAATAATCCTGAAGCATTTTGTCCAATTCAGCTTCACTAATAACTTTTCCGGAGTCCTGGAGTTTTTGATGCAGGTGCTTCGGCAGCCGGTCTTCCCGGGGATTCATGCCTTCCCGCAGGTTGAAGTGACGTACAAGGTCGGCAATCCCCATGGATATTTCCCGCAGCTTTTGCTGGTCAATATCCATGCCGGTAACGGCCCGGATGATTTCCACCAGTTTTTCCCAGGGATAAAGATCGCGATAGAAACGGCAGAGGATCAGGGTGTCAAAAATGGTGAGCCGGTTTTCAAAATCAAGAAACATCTCTGCTTTCCCGTCTGTATGTTCCGGATCGATCATCCCGCTCAGCTCAGCCTTATAAAATGTTGAGCGCAAATGGCAGGCTCCACGATCGGAAACAGCGTAGCCAAGTCCCATACCTTTAAGTGCCCGGGGATCATAGCCGGCCGGTTCCATTCCCTTGACCTGGACGGCAAGATCTTCAAGGTTCCAGGTTTTGGCGGCCGTCCGGATGCCTTCGGCCAGGATGGCGCCGATCCCTCTTCTGTCGGAAATTTCACTCAGTAAAGTTGCAATGGCATCAACGTTTCCATAATCAATGGGATAGTAAATCCGGCCGTGGCGGACGGCCTCGATGGTAAAGGCGCAAAGATTGCCGGCGGTGATGGTGTCCATGCCCAGACGGTCGCAAATATCATTGAGATAAGCGATTTCCTCGATGCTGTCCACTTGGCAGAGGCCACCGAAAGCATAGATGGTTTCATATTCCGGGCCTTCTATTTTGAGACCGGCATGTCTTCCCTGGAGCAGGGTTGTCTGTCGGCCGCAGGCCATAAAACATTTCAGACAGGCGTGGGGTCTGACCAGACAGCGTTCGTGCAGCGCTTCAGCGCTTATTTTCGGCCATTGTTCATAAGTTCCCCGGGTCCAGTAGCGGCTGGGAAATGCCCCGGCTTCATTCATGATTTTGACCATCATCGGGGTTCCCATCTTTTTATAGGCCAGGACTCCGGGATTTTCCCGGTTGTCGCGTGCCAATTCCTTTGCCCGGGCGGCAACCAGTTTTGAATCATGCAGAGGCCGCCGCTGATTGCCTTCAAAGAGGATTCCCTTAAGTTTTTTGGATCCCATGACGGCGCCAAGGCCGGTGCGTCCAGCTGATCGCCAGTAATCATTTTCGATCACCGCGAAACGAACCAGGTTTTCACCCGCCGGGCCGATAACCACCGCTCCCGCTTTCCTGCCGGTTTTTTCTTTGTCAGCAAAACGTTCGTGGAGGAGATCTTCAGTTCTAAACGTATCTAGGCCCCAGAGATCTTGGGCCTCATGGAAATCAGCTCCGTCAGGATGAACCTTTATTATAATAGGATTTTGGCTTTGACCGCTGATAACCAAGGCGTCAAAACCACAGGCATCAATGGCTTCAGGAACCCTGCCGCCAGCATAGGACTCGCTGTAAATGCCGGTTTGGGGCGATTTGCTGAAGACACCATAACGGCAGGAGCCCCAGATACGGCTGCCGGTGACCGGACCGGTGGCAAATATGAGTCGATTCTCCGGGGCCAGAGGGTCAATCCCGGGGGGATTATGCCGGTAAAGCAGCCAGGATGCCAGTCCCTTGCCGCCCAGGTATCGTTGTTGGATTTCCTCGGCGATTGGTTCGATGCTGGTTTGCCGGCTGGTCAGATCAAGGTAAAGTACGCGACCATAAAAGCCGTCCATCTATTTTCTCCCCGGCCAGAATGTAAATCAGGCTAAAATGTCGGTGGTGAAATAACCCAGATCAAAACGGCATCAGTATTGCCATTGTTCTGGTAGCCATGTTGTCGTGATGATTGAAAATAAAAAGAATCGCCGGTTTCCAGCTGGTAGACCTGGTTGTCAACCGTCAACTCCAGGGTGCCTTCAAGAACAATGCCCAGTTCCTCCCCCTGGTGGCTGTAAAGTCCTTCACTGCCGCTGCCAGGCTTGACAATTTTATAGAGCGGCTGCATGGTTTTTCGCTTGACATTACGGGTCAGCAACTCGCTGTATACTTCAGTATGGGGAAACTTGAATTGTATCCGGTCTTTTTTGCGGGTTACCACTTGGTCCTGACCATTATCTTCATCCCTGATCAGGTCAATAATGCTCACTCCCAGGGCATTGGCGATTTTTTTCAGGGTGGCAATGGAAGGACTGGCCAGGCTGCGTTCAACCTGGGAAAGAAAAACATCACTGCAACCGGCTCTATGGGAAACTTGCTTCAGGGTCAACTGTTTGGCGGTACGTAATGTCTTGATTCGTCTGCCGATATTTTCCATGATGAGCAGTAGTAATTTTTTTAAAATATATGTTTATTAAATTAACTAATACTTTATTGATTTTTGATTCATAAACAAAAATATAATTACTGTCAATGAAAAAGTAATAACATGTAAAAGTAATATTTCAGAATTGAAAAGGCATCAGTCTTGGTTGAAGGGGATGGATAAATATTTCGATATTCATAATATCTCTAATGATATTAGGGAGATAATCGGGGAATGAAGATCACGGTAATATGGATATAGGGATTGACAAAAAAGCAGTATTTGGGTAGTTATGAGCGCATGTATCCGGTTATTGACAGGGAAAAATGTTCCAGTTGCGGTACCTGTGTGGATGTCTGTCCATCAGATGTCTTTGTTTTGGAAGATGAGGTTCCACAGGTAGTCGCCCCGGAGGAATGTATTGAATGCAGTGCCTGTGTGGATAATTGCCCTGTAGATGCTGTAATCTTAATTGATTGAAAATATCTTTATGTTGACTGAAACCCGGGAGAATCTGGCTTTGTTTATCGCCAGTGGTGCTTATGTCGGTGCGGTGCCGATTGCTCCCGGGACTTTCGGTACTTTGATGGCCTTGCCTTTGTGGTGGTTTTTTAACCAGCTGCCGGCGTGGTTGTACCTGTTTCTTTTATTATTGTTGATTTTGGTGGCCTTCTGGTCTGCTGGTGAAGCCGAGAGAATTTTACACCAGGCCGATAGCGGCGTAATTGTCATTGATGAAATTGTTGGTTTTTTGTTAACCACTGTCTTGATTTCTTTTTCCTGGCCTCGTTTCATCGCCGCTTTTTTGTTATTTCGTTTTTTCGATATTTTTAAGCCTTTTCCAGTTAACTGGTGCGATGAAAACCTGCACGGTGGCATCGGGGTAGTGGTTGATGACCTGGTGGCCGGGATTATGGCTTATGTTGTTCTGCGTTTATTGCTTGTGATGGGCCTGTAACATGCCTGAATATAAACTATCTGTGTTGTTGCCGCCGCTTTCTTTATGGCTGGCGGTGGCGGAATCCTGTACCGGCGGTTTGATTGCCCACCGGATTACCAATGTACCCGGCAGTTCCGTTTATTTTGACCGGGGACTGGTAACCTATAGCAACCAGGCAAAAGAGGAGTTGCTTGGGGTTTCGCCGGAGCTGCTTCAAGCTCACGGGGCGGTGAGCCCGGAAGTGGCCGAGGCCATGGTTGATGGTCTTTTATCCCGGACAAAAGCAAAGCTGGCCGTGGCTTCCACCGGTATTGCCGGTCCGGGCGGTGGCTCCGCGGAAAAACCAGTTGGCCTGGTATATCTGGCCGGAGCTTATAACCAAAAGCGGGTAGTAAAACATTATCAGTATGCCGGTGACCGGCTGCGGATAAAGGAACAGGCGGCCCAGCATGCTCTGGAACTGCTGGTCCGGCTGATTGGTACAGATGAGGCGGGGGTTTGAGACTTTTTCTAGCCGTTGACCTGCCGCTACCAATGTTGCAACAGGTGGCGGATGGGGTGGAAAAACTCAAAAAAAGTGTTGGCCGCGGGTTGCGGTTTCGTTGGCTGGCAGCACAAAATATCCATATTACGCTCAAATTTTTAGGAGAAGTCGAAGAAAGTCAACTGGATCAACTTTCCGGTTGTTGTGCTGCTATTGAATGGTCCGGATTTGTATTGAAACTTGGCGGGAGCGGATATTTTCCATCCTTTAAGCGGCCGCGGATTTTCTGGCAGGGATTTTCTGTCGGCATTGATGAAATGCGGGGATTGCTGGACCGGGTAGAGATTTGTGCTGCCGGGATCGGTGTACTCAAAGAACAGCGGCCTTATACGCCGCATCTGACCCTGGCCCGGATAAAACCATCGAAAGATGGTAATGCAGTTTCTGTCTTTCGGCAGCTGCAAAGACAAGCGGATGATCTGCTGCCGGTGGGAAGTTCTTTCCCGGTGACGGCATTTTCTCTTTATCAAAGTCAACTGACTCCGGCGGGTGCAGTATATACAAGACTTGATAGCTTTTCAGCCGGGATAATCTGAAATTATTGTCTCAACTTTATGACTTGCTCTGACTTGTGGGGACACCGCTAAAGCAATGTCCCGGGTATCTATCTGGTTTTCGGTCGGTCAAAAAATGAAATAATAACCCATATATAAGGAGATAGTTATGGATGACAATAAAAATAAAGCAATGGAGATGGCGGTTACCCAGATTGAAAGGGAGTTTGGCAAGGGATCTATCATGCGCCTGGGTGCTGAAGGGGTGATTTCGAATGTTGAGGTTATTCCCACCGGATCTTTAGGTTTGGATATCGCTCTTGGGGTAGGTGGAATTCCCCGGGGTCGGGTGATCGAGATTTACGGTCCGGAATCTTCTGGAAAAACCACTCTTGCTCTGGGGATTGTTGCCCAGGCCCAGAAAAAGGGTGGGGTGGCTGCCTTCATCGATGCTGAACACGCTTTGGATGTTGTTTATGCTAAAAATCTTGGAGTTAATACCGAGGAGTTGCTGATTTCCCAGCCTGATACCGGTGAACAGGCTCTGGAAATAGCTGAAATCCTGGTTCGCAGTGGGGCCATTGATCTGGTGGTGGTTGATTCGGTGGCCGCCCTGGTTCCCCGGGCGGAGATTGAGGGAGATATGGGTGATTCCCATATGGGATTGCAGGCCCGGCTCATGTCCCAGGCACTGCGGAAGCTGGTGGCGGCGATCAGCAAATCCAAGGGATCGGTCATCTTCATTAATCAAATTCGGATGAAAATCGGGGTGATGTTCGGCAATCCGGAAACCACCACCGGTGGGAATGCATTGAAATTTTATTCGACGGTTCGCATGGATATTCGCCGGACCGGGGCCATAAAAAAAGGTGATGCCATTCTCGGGAACAGCACGCGGGTTAAGGTGGTTAAAAATAAGGTGGCGCCGCCATTCAGGGAAGCCACTTTTGATATTCTCTTTGGGAAAGGTATTTCCCGGGCCGGAGAGGTCCTGGATCTTGGGGTCAAAGCTGGAATTGTGGAAAAAAGTGGTTCATGGTACTCCTATGGTGGTGAACGTCTGGGGCAGGGACGTGATTTTGTCAGGGATTATCTTCAAGAAAATCAGGAAATTCTCGATACTATAGAGCAAGAAGTCAGAACGTTCCATCATATTCCGGTAGCGGGAAGTGACTCCCCGCCGGAGAGCTAAACATGAGGGACTGGCTCAGGCCGTTGTTACCCTGAGCAGTTGCAAAAGGAGCAGCTAATATGAATCGTATCGATGAAATTCTGCAGGCGGGTATCGACTATAAAGCCTCTGATGTCCATTTGAAAGCAGGTGACCCACCCATTGTTCGGGTTGACGGTCGACTTTATCCATTGAAAAATTTTTCCCGGCTTGAGGCTTCAGAGCTTAAATCAATGGCTGAAGAGATCATGGGGCCCCTGGAAAGGGAGCGCTATGCTGATTTTCATGAGGTGGATTTTGCCTATGGGGTAGCTGGCCTTGGCCGTTTTCGGGTGAATGCTTACCAGCAGCGGGGGACCATGGTCATGGTTCTGCGCTCCATCCCCTATGATATCATGACTTTTAGTGATTTGAAACTGCCGCCGGTGATTGAAAAACTGGCCAAGGAAACCAACCGGGGCCTGATACTGGTTACCGGAACTACCGGTTGCGGCAAAAGTACCACCCTGGCATCAATCATTGATTATATCAATCGCAGCCGCAGCGTTAATATTATTACCATCGAAGATCCCATCGAATATCTGCATCAGGACCGGCTCAGTATTGTCAGTCAGCGTGAGGTTGGTTTCGATACCAATTCTTTTTCTCTCGCCCTGCGCTCGGCCCTGCGCCAGGATCCAGATGTTATCCTGGTAGGTGAGATGCGGGATCTGGAAACCATTGAAATTGCTTTAACCGCTGCCGAAACCGGACACTTGGTACTCAGCACGCTGCATACAGTGGATGCCCTGGAAACCATCAACAGAATTGTTTCTGCTTTCCCGCCGTTTCAGCAAACCCAGATTCGCCTGCAGCTTTCAGGTATTCTCAAAGGGGTTATCTCCCAGCGGCTTATTTCCTGTAAGGACGGTAAAGGTCGGGTGCCGGCAGCCGAAGTTCTGGTTTCCACCTCCCGTACCCGGGAATGTATTGCCGAAAAAGCTAAAACAGTGGAAATAAAAGATGCGATCATCGGTGGTTATACTATTTATGGTATGCAGTCCTTTGATCAGTCCCTTTACAGCCTGTTCAGTAAAGGGCTGATTTCCTATGATGAAGCCCTGAGACAAAGCAGTAATCCGGATGATTTTGAGCTGAAAGTCAAGGGAATTTCTACCGGATCAGACAGCTCGTGGGATGATTTTAGCCAGGATGAATCAAAGGATCAAACAACCAAGGGCAGGGGCAAGGGCAAGGATGTACCTTTTCAGGTGGAGCGTTTTGGTCAATGAGCTTAGGGCCTGATGAAGCCTATCATAAGGCCCAGGACCTGCTGGCTCGCCGTAATCACTTCAGTACTGAACTGCGACAGAAGCTTAAAACCAGGGGGTTTGCAGCGACCGCTATTGACTCAGCTATTGACAGATTAACCGAATTTGGTTATCTGGATGACTTGAATAATGGTCGGCAACTGGCGGCCAATTATCTCTGGCAGAAGGGATACGGGCGTTTGATGATTGCTCAGCGTCTGAGAAGAAAAGGACTTCCATTATCCCTGGCCCAGCAGATTATCGATGAGCTGTTTGCCGGGGTTTCGGCAACAGAACTTGAAGAATTGTTTTCTCGTCTCAGCAGAAAAGCCCGTGGTGATATTTATGCCTATCTGTACCGCCGTGGCTTTCTAGCTGAGGAGATTGAACCGTTTGTAAGCCGCTACCGGGAAGATCATTAGTTATGAGGTATAAGGTATAAGGTTTAAGGTGCAAGGTATAAGGTTTTTCCTTAAACCGTACACCTTAAACCGTACACCGTATAAAAATACAAGGACAAGGAGAAACATATGACCGGAAGTGAAATTCGGCAAAAATTTCTTGATTATTTTCAGGCGAATGATCACAAAATTGTTAAAAGTTCCGGCCTGATTCCATTGAATGATCCCAGTCTGCTGTTTACCAATGCCGGCATGAACCAGTTCAAGGATGTCTTTGTCGGCCTGGAAAAACGCGATTATTGCCGGGCAACCACGTCCCAGAAATGTGTGCGGGCCGGGGGCAAACATAATGATCTGGAAAATGTCGGCCGGACAGCCCGCCACCATACTTTTTTTGAAATGTTGGGTAATTTTTCCTTCGGTGACTATTTTAAGGAAGGAGCAATCAACTATGCCTGGGATTTCCTGATCAAAGAAATGGGCCTGCCGGTTGATAAATTATGGGTGACGGTTTTCAAAGATGATGATGAAGCCTATGATCTCTGGCATGACATGATCGGGGTGCCGGCGGAGCGTATTGTTCGCATGGGTGAGAAGGATAATTTCTGGGCCATGGGTGATGCCGGACCCTGTGGACCCTGTTCGGAAATCCTTATTGACCAGGGCGAGGAAATGAGCTGTGGTGACCGGTGCGGCATCGGTCTGTGTGAATGTGACCGCTACCTGGAAATCTGGAACCTGGTTTTTATGCAGTATAACCGTGAAACGGATGGGACCATGAAACCCCTGCCAAAACCCAGCATTGATACGGGTATGGGCCTGGAGCGGTTGGCGGCAGTGGCCCAGGGAGTTAAAAGTAATTACGATACTGATCTGTTGCGTACCATCATTACGGCAGCGGAAAAGATTTCCGGAAAAGCCTACGGTGAGAATACAGATCATGATGTTTCTCTGCGGGTGCTGGCCGATCACAGCCGGGCAACGACTTTCCTGATTGCCGACGGGGTATTGCCGGCAAACGAGGGGCGTGGCTACGTCCTGCGCCGGATTATGCGCCGGGCGGCCCGCCATGGCAAACTGCTGGGAATTGACCAGCCTTTTCTCTATCATCTGGCAGAAACGGTGGCCAAGCAGATGCGGGGTGCCTATCCGGAGCTGATGGAATCACTGCCATTTGTTACCCGGGTGATCAGAAATGAGGAAGAACGCTTTGGTGAAACTCTCGATCGCGGCCTGAAAATGCTGGACGATGAACTGGAGCAGTTGCGGCAAAAGCAGGAAACAATACTTCCCGGTGAGGTGATTTTTAAACTCTATGATACCTATGGTTTTCCGGTTGATTTGACCGAAGATATTGTTACCAAAGAGCAGGTGACTCTGGATATGGCCGGTTTTGATGCCCAGATGCTGGTCCAGCAGGAGAAATCCCGTCAATCCTGGAAAGGCTCCGGGGAAGAAGCGGTGGGAGAGGTGTACAAAAAAATGTTCCAGGAGGGAGTCAAGAGCACCTTCACTGGTTATGATCGCTTCCAGGATAGTGGTAAGATATTGTTGATTCTGAAAGATGGTGAGCAGGTTTCCCGGGCCACTGGCGGCCAGAAGATTGAAATAGTTTTTGACCGGACCCCTTTGTATGGTGAATCCGGCGGTCAGGTAGGTGACCAGGGCAAGGGAGTCGGTGATGATTTCAGCCTGCAGATTACCTCGACCACCAAACCGCTGGACAATTTTATCGTCCACCACGCCGTGGTTAAAGAAGGTACGGTGTCGTTGGGGGATTCCTGTGCCTTGACGGTTGAAAAGCAGGAAAGGCTGGCAATCCAACGGCATCATTCAGTAACCCATCTTTTACAGGCCAAGTTGCAGGCGGTGCTGGGGGAACATGTAAAACAGTCAGGTTCATTGGTTACCGCTGAACGCCTGCGCTTTGATTTTAGCCATTTTGCTGCCCTTACCCGCGATGAGCTCGACCGGGTGGAGGCGCTGGTTAACCAGGAAATTATGGCCAACCTGCCGGTAAGCACGGAAATTACCAGTATGGAAGAGGCGGTTGATCAGGGAGCCATGGCCATTTTCGGGGAAAAATATGGTGAACAGGTCCGGATGGTTTCCATGGGCGATGCCAGTAGAGAATTATGTGGAGGAACGCATGTCTCCCGGACCGGCGATATTGGTTTTTTCAAGATAATATCAGAAGGCGGGATTGCGGCCGGGGTGCGGCGGATTGAAGCTTATGCCGGCATGGAAGCCTGTCGTTATATCAATGATGAAGAAAAGATCCTTCGGGATCTGGCCGCGTTACTGAAAGGGGCCGCGGTTGCCGCCCTGCCGGATAAGGTTCACCGTCTGCAGGAACAGGTGAAGGAACAGCATAAAGAGATCAGCAGCCTGAAAGAAAAACTTAGAGCCGGGCCGGTTGCCGGACTGTCCGGGCCGGGCGGAAAGGTGGAAATAGTAAATGGTATTTCTTTGCTGGTTTCCCGGGTTGATTGTGATGATCCCAAAGAGATGCGTCAGATAATGGATGTTTATAAGCAGAAGAATCCTGAGGGTATTATTGTGCTTGGAGCCAAGGTGGCCGGGAAGGCCCTGATGATTGCCTACGTGGCAGCTTCCCTGCAGCAGCGCTATCAGGCAGGGAATATCATCAAGAAATTGGCTGCCGTGGTCGGCGGCAAGGGAGGTGGGCGGCCGGAGCTGGCCCAGGCCGGTGGTCCGCAAGCCGATAATCTTGATCAGGCATTGGCCAAAGTCAGGGAATTATTATGATTTTATTCGCTTTTCCCGGCGATGAAATATAAGGATTTTATGGCATCGCAAAAATCGGGCGGCTTAAAATCACTATTTGAATTTGCCTGCCTGGGATTTTTCCTGTTGCTGCTGGCCGGCTGCAGCAAGGGTTTTCTTGGTTCCAGGAGCTCCCTGAGTGAAGCCGTCATCCCCACCGATGCCAAGTTACTTGCCTATCATCTCGAGGAACATTATAAAGAGCTGGAGAAGTTTACCTGCCGCCTTTATGCCAAAAATCCTAAATATGAACCGGATTTGAAAGCTCGGGAAGACAAAGTCCAGGGGATTTATAAAGCTGGAAAATTGCCGTTTCCCCGGTACAGAAAATTGCCGTCCCATGAAATCCTGACCGAGGCTTTTGCCAAAGAGCCGCAGTGTCCGGACCGGGTGTTTCTGCTCAGCCTGGGGTTGATGAAAAGTATCAGGGAAACCTATCAGGAGAAAGATGAAGTCCTGCTCAGCAGTTTGCAGGTATCGCTGGAGAACCTGCAGCAGCTTTATCGTAATATCAGTCAGGTGAACTGGCGTTTAAAGGTTTATCGGGATGAGGATGGCCGTTTGCTGTTCTGCACTAACGAGGCAGGTGATGATGGTTATATCAATATGGGTTATGAGGTTATCATGGCCAGGATTCTGACTCGGATCACTGATGATATCTATCTGCGTGGTGGTTCACCGCCAAAATTTTTCTTTAATATGTCTACCATGTTTCTGGCAATTCTTCTGTAGGTTGTCTACAGCTTTCCGACAAGCACTTTTCGTGGTTTACTGCCTTCCGCCGGCCCAATAACACCTTCTCTTTCCATGCTTTCAATAATCCGGGCCGCCCGGTTGTAGCCGATACGGAACTTACGCTGAATCAGTGAGGCGGAGGCCGTTTTTACCTCGGTTACAAAAGCTACGGCCTGGTCATAAAGCTCATCGTATTCTTCTTCCCCCTCCTGCTCCCTGTCGCCATCAAAGGATGATTTTGCCCGCTCTTTTCGTGATTTAGAGAGTTCTTCTTCCTGCTCTTTCAACAGGTCGTCATCATGTAATGGTTGTCCCTGTTTCTTGAGGAAATCGGTGATTTGACGAATTTCTTTATCGCTGAGGAAAGCGCCATGCAGGCGGGTAAAATTCGAGGTTCCTGAACCGGGCTGCAGGAAGAGCATATCGCCGTTGCCCAGCAGGTGTTCCGCCCCCATGGAGTCAAGAATAGTGCGGGAATCTATCTTGGACGATACCCGGAAAGAGATCCGGGCCGGGAAGTTGGCTTTAATCAGACCGGTGATGACATCAACCGATGGCCGCTGGGTGGCCAGGATCAGGTGGATGCCTGCTGCCCGGGCCATCTGGGCCAACCTGGTAATGGAGCTCTCCACTTCCTTGGCGGCAATCATCATCAAATCTGCCAGCTCATCAATAACAATGACGATATAAGGTAATATTTCGGTCTGCAGGCCATCTTCTTTGTCATGCTGCCTGGCGTTTTTCCTGGCCAGTCGGTTATAGCTGTTAATATTCCTGGTGCCGGATTCCGACATCAGGGTGTATCGGTGTTCCATTTCTTCAACCGCCCAGCGCAGGGCGGCAGCGGCCCGTTTGGGATTGGTGACCACCGGCAGGAGCAGGTTGGGAATATTGTCATAAACGGAAAGTTCAAGCATCTTCGGGTCCACCAGGATGAACCTGACCTGTTCGGGTGGAGCCTTGAAGAGAATGCTGCAGATCATGCTGTTGATGGCCACACTTTTTCCGGAACCGGTCGATCCGGCAATCAGCAGGTGTGGCATTTTGGTTAAATCAGTGACAAAAGGACTGCCGCCGATATCTTTTCCCAGGGCCAGTGGTAACGGTGATTTGGTATCCTGAAAAGCGGTTGAGGTGATCAGTTCCTTGAAGTAGACATTTTCCCGCTCCAGGTTGGGTATTTCAATGCCGACCACGGATTTCCCCGGAATCGGGGCGATGATGCGAACCGATAAAGCGCTGAGAGCCAGGGCCAGATCATCAGCCAGGGAAGCAATTTTGCTCAACTTGGTTCCGGCGGCCGGTTTGAATTCAAACATGGTAACCACTGGACCGGGAATAACCTCGGTTACCTCGCCTTCCACCCCGTAGTCCAATAACTTTTTTTCCAGGATCTGGGAGTTCATAAAAAGGCTTTTTTTGTCATGGGAGATCTTTTTGTCAGCGGGTGGGTCATTCAGAATGGAAACCCGGGGAAGACTGACTTTTCCTGATTCATGAAAGAACGGTAAAACTTCCTGCTGCAGGATTTCATCCTTTATGCCCTTGGTTTTTGATTGCTTTTCTACCTTGATGCGTGGTTTTTTTGCGTGGTTCTTTTTTTGTCTATCCGGGGTTTGCCTGCTTCCAAAAAGATTGCCCGCCCATTTTGCCAGAGCCAGGGATGAGCTGCTGAGAGCCAGGCCGGCCTGCAAAAAACCTTCGGCGATAACAGCCATTAATTTTAATGGTGATATATGGGTGGTGACAATAATGGCCAGGGAAAATATGATCAACATGATCAGGCAAGTGCCAACCATGCTCAGGTAAAAGAGAAAAAACTTTGACATCAGGTGGCCGAAGAAACCACCGGTTTGGAGTTCCTGCTGGTGATAAACCAATGAAGGTCTGATAAGTGATGCCCAGATGGAGGTGCTGAGTAAAAGCAATATTGCGCCGGGATAACTGCTCCAGGGAGGAGATTTTTTAGCGGTCATCATGGCCAGGAAAAGACCAAACAGATAGAGGGGGATAACCATTGAGGCCAGCCCGAATGGCGTAATCAACAGGTCAGCCACTATGGCCCCCAGACGACCGCCAAAATTGCTGATCTGTTTGCCGGTGGTGGTTGCCGTGTTCCAGGAAGGATCATTCGGAGAGTAAGAAAGCAGACAAATCAGCAGAAAAACAGCAATGCCGAGAATCAGGATGCTGATTATCTCACATTTCCATTCCTGGCGGTCCAGTCGAAGTCGTTTCATCATGGCAGATAATAGAGGTTCAAGGATAAAGGATAAAGGTTTAAGAGCATTCTCGGACAGCCTCCTAAAGTTCAATGATGATTGGTAATATAATTGGTTTGCGCTGTAAATGACGCTTGAAAAACCTTTTCAGATTTTTGCGGACAATGGTTTTTATTTCAATCCAGTCCCGGCGCTCGGAGGCGGGAATACTGTTTATACTGTCATTAATAACTTCCAGCGCTTCTGTCAGTACCATTTCTTTTTCTTCCTCAAAAAATAGTCCTTTGGTGGTCAGGTCAGGTCCGTAAACGATTTCTCCGGTTGATTCTTTGATAACCATAATTACCATTGCCACCCCATTGTGGGACAAATCTTTTCGATCGTGGAGAATAACATCTGCAGCATCGCCGGTACCTTTGCCGTCGATGAGAATCTTTCCGGTTTCAATCGTGCCGGTTTGGCGAATACCGGTGGCGTCCAGGGTGATAATATCACCATCCTTGGCAATCAGGATATTATTTCTGGGAATTTTCTGTTCTTCAGCCAGTTTCGCATGTTGGACCAGGTGGCGATATTCCCCATGGATGGGGATGAAGGTCTCCGGTTTGACCAGGTTGAGCAGCAGCCTTAATTCATCACGATGGGCATGGCCGGAGGTGTGGGTATAGGCGATGGGTTTATATAAGACCCGGGCCCCCCGGCGGTAGAGACGGTTAATAAGGTTGTTGATGGCTTTTTCATTTCCAGGAATAAAACGTGATGAAAAGATGATCGTATCGTCAGGGATGACCTGGAACCATTTATTGCCCCCTGAAGCCAGCAGGGAAAGACCGGAAAGTGGTTCTCCCTGGCTGCCGGTGGTGATGATAAGCAATTGCTCCGGTTCATAATCACCGGTTTCCTGGATATCAATCAGGGTGTCGTCGTCAATCTTCAGGTAGCCAAGCTCCCGGGCAACCATGACATTGCCGAGCAGGCTGCGGCCGTAGAGCGCCACTTTACGCTGCTGCCGGTGGGCCAGGTTGATGATTTCCCCGATGCGGAGCAGGTTGGATGAAAAAAGTGAAATAATGATTCTGCCGGGACAGGTGGGAAATAATGCCATCATGGCGTCCCGGACCTTTTTTTCCGGGGCTGAAAAACCATCCTGTTCGACGTTGGTGCTGTCAGAGAGCAGCAATCTGACGCCATCGCGGCCTAGTCGGGCAAATTCGGCCAGGTCGGTGAAATCACTTCCCAATGGCGTATGATCGATTTTGAAATCTCCGGAATGGATAATGCAGCCCACCGGAGTTTTGAGGTGCAGGGCGACGCCGTCAGGGATGGAGTGGATGACCCGGATAAACTCAACCGTAAAGTGTCTTGTTGCTATCTGTTTTCCGGGTTCGATGGCAATAAATTCTGTTGTTTGATCCAGGGAATATTCTTTAAGTTTCTTTTTTATCAGTCCAAGGGTGAAGCTGGTAGCGTAAATGGGGACTTTGAGGTGGGGAAGTACAAAAGGAAGGGCGCCGATATGATCCTCATGCCCATGGGTGATAATGATTCCTTTGACCCGGTCCTGGTTTTCCTGCAGCCAGGTGGTGTCAGGTATTACCAGGTCTACTCCCAGCATATAAGGTTCAGGGAACATCAGGCCGCAATCGATGATCAGGATTTCATCACTGCATTCGATTGCCATCATGTTCATGCCGATTTCACCGAGCCCTCCAAGGGGAATCAGCTGAACCGTATTGGAATCCATAGGTAGAGTCATTTTGTCGTTATCCATTTAAAAACGGTATAGGGTTTACGGTATATGGTGTAAGGTTTACGGTGTAAGGTTTACGGAAAAACCATAAATCATAAACCTTGCTCCCTATACCTTACACCTTCATCTTGTGCAGCAGGTAGGCTTCCACCAAGGGATCAAGCCCGCCATCAAGAACCTGATTGACATTTCCGGTTTCAAAATCCGTGCGATGATCTTTGACCATCTGGTATGGATGGATGATATAGGAACGAATCTGGCTGCCCCAGGCAATTTCTTTCTTGCTTCCTTCCACCTTATCCAATTCTTCCTGACGCGCGTCCATTTCTGCTTCGTAAAGGCGGGCCTTGAGAATTTTCATGGCCATGGCCTTGTTTTTATGCTGTGAGCGTTCATTCTGACATTGAACCACAATGCCTGATGGCAGGTGAGTAATGCGAACCGCGGAATCTGTTTTATTGACATGTTGTCCGCCGGCGCCGCTGGCCCGATAGGTATCTATGCGTAAATCTTTGTCATTAATCTCAATCTTGATATCGTCATCGATTTCCGGGTAGACGAAGACGGAAGCAAATGAGGTGTGTCGGCGATTGCCGGCGTCGAAAGGAGATATCCTCACCAGGCGGTGGATGCCGATTTCCGAACGGAAATTACCATAGACATACTTCCCGCTGACGGTAAAGGTCACACTTTTGATGCCGCCTTCATCCATGGGCAGGATATCAATGATTTCAGATTTCCAGCCCTGCTTTTCCGCCCAGCGCAGATACATCCGCAGCAGCATCTCGACCCAATCCTGGGCTTCGGTGCCCCCGGCGCCGGCATTGATGCTGACGATGGCATTTTTCCGGTCGTTTTTTTCCGCCATCATCTTTTCCAGTTCAATAATGGCTAGATTCTTACCCAGTTTTCGCAGTCGTGCTTTCAGCTCTGCTATTGATTCAGGATCTTCTTCCTCTTTCAACAGCTCGACAAGTACGGTAATATTTTCCAGCTCATTTTCAATCTGCTGCCAGCGCTCCAGCTCATTATTGATCGTAGTTTGCTCCTTGAGAATATTTGTGGCCGCCTCTTGGTCCTGCCAGAAATCTTCCTGAGTAACATTTTTTTCGATTTCTTCCAGCCGTTGTTTAAGAATCTCAAGATCAAAGATACCCCCGGTATAGTTCTACTTTTTCGGTCAGCTGTTTCATTGAATCGGTTATTTCCAGTGGTAAAACCATGCGATATTTCTCCTTAATTACTTTATCAAATATTTCTTCTGATCAAAATGATTCCAAGTCCGCTATAAAACAAATGGGGCAGGAATGCCGCCGGCATTGGCGAGATAATTCCAGCTTTTCCCAGGGCCAGTGAAAAAGAGAGGACGAACCAAAATGAAAAACCAATAACCAGACTTACCCCTATGCTTCTTGCAAAACCTCCACTGCGTTTGGAACCCAGAGAAAAAGGTATCCCCAGAAGTGCCATCACCAGACAAGACAGGGGGAAAAAGAATTTATGGTACAATTGTACTTTGTATTCATTAACATTAACGCCGATATTTTTCACTTTATCGATATAGCGGTTTAATTCTCTGACATTCATTTCCTCAACTGCTTTTTGCGGAATAAGAAAATCTTCCGGTTTTTCGCTGATGGCTAAGGCCATGGATTGTTTTTGCTTAAACTTCTGCAGGGTCGAGCGGCCATTATGGTAGGTGAAATCCCGGATTGTCAGCTTTTTTGCTATCCACTGGCCATCCCGGTAAATGAGTTGTTTGGCCTCAATCCGCTTTTTGAGCATCGATGACTGGTCAAGCCGATAAATGGTTACTCCTTTAATGACGTTCTTTCCGGGGTCCAGCTTATTGAAATGATAGATATTTCTCCCGCTTGTATACCATACGTCTTTGAGATTTAAAAGTTTCTTTTCCTGCTTATGTTTAACGAAAACTGTTTTAATATGCCTGGCCCGGGCAAAAGTGGGAGGTACAACATATTCAGTGAGTGAGAAGGTGAAGAGGGAAAAAAAGGCACCGGCAATCAGCAGCGGCAGACTTAACTGGTATAAAGTGAAGCCGCAGGAGCGAAAGGCAATGATCTCGTTGTTTTGTCCCATGCCGCCAAGGGTCAGCATGGTTGCCAGCAGTAAAGCCAGAGGAATGAACTGGGCGGCAAAAAAAGGTGCTTGGTTTGCCAGGTAAAGAAAGATGAATTTTATCTTGACCTGGTTTTCAATAAAGTCATCAAGGGTGCCAAAAAACTCGAGTAGAATATAGATCGCCAGCAGGGCCAGCAGGCTCAGGAGAAAAATCTGTACAAGTTCTTTCAGCAGATAACGTTGGTAAATTTGCATGATTATGGAGGGCCCAATCAGAATTTATTTCTGCTTCCAGGTTTTTGTCCAAATGCCCGAGCAGAAATACTCAAAGGACCATAACAAAAAAAAACAGGCAGAGCAATTTATAACCGGCTGTAAACGCTGAAATACTATGATCAGTATTTTTTTCAGCATTTATGGTTGACAAATCAGAGTAATTATATTAGTTACTGTTCCTCATCGATATCGAAATTGTTGCGGGGTGGAGCAGTCCGGTAGCTCGTCGGGCTCATAACCCGAAGGTCGTAGGTTCAAATCCTGCCCCCGCTACCAATAAAAACAGGGGTTTACGGAACATCACCGTAAACCCCTTTTTCATTGTACGTCCCTGGCTTCCTTTCACGAATATCGTTATCTGGCGGTGATATTCTTAAATTGGCCAGTTAAGTGTCAAGTGGTTACGGAAAATTGATGATTGCTATCGAACTTGAATGAACAGGGGAGACATGCTATAGCTTTCCTGCATTTTCTCATATATGATTTCTATGATCAACCTTGATGGAATTGGAGAGCAGATATTATGGCAACTGCTGATGTTATCTTCCTTCACGCCCCCACCGTCTACGACTTTCGCCAGCGGGCCACTTTGTGGGGTCCGACCAGCGATCTTGTACCTTCTGAACCTGTTTTTGATATGTATCCGGTTGGTTTCAGCACCTTGTGCGCCTATCTGGAGGCGGACGGTTTTCGCACCCGCATCGTCAACCTGGCCGCCCGTATGGTCCGTTCCCGGCGCTTTAATGCCGAAAAGCTTATTTCCCGGCTGCAAGGGCGGGCCTTCGGTATCGACCTCCACTGGATGCCCCATGCGCATGGTTCCCTGGAAATAGCCGCCCTGGTCAAAAAATATCATCCTGAAATTCCTGTTTTCTTCGGGGGGTACTCCTCATCCTACTTCCATCAGGAACTGATAAAATATCCTCAGGTTGATTATGTTTTGTGCGGCGATTCAACCGAGGAACCCCTGCGCCTGCTCATAGAGTGTATCACTGCCGCGAAAAATTATAATAAAATCAACGAAGACAATCTCAAAAATATCCCCAATCTAACCTGGAAGGACAGGGTTGGTGAAATCCACGTCAATCCCCAGACTTACATTCCTGAAGATCTGGATCACCTGGAAATGAACTATCGGCAGATGGTCCGTTCAGTTGTCCGGGATCTTGATTTTCTCAATTATGTACCCTTCAGTCACTGGGTTGATTATCCGGCGATGGCTGTTCTCACCGTGCGTGGCTGCAAGCATAACTGTGCCTACTGCGGTGGGTCTGCCTCCGCCGGCCGCCTGATCACCGGCCGCAAAGCTCCGGCTTTCCGTTCCCCTGAGAAATTGGCTCAAGACATGTTCGACATGTATAAAATTAGTCGTGGACCGGGTTTTCTATTGGGGGATATTCGCCAACCGGGGATGGAATACGCCCGTAGCTTCCTGAAGGCCATCAAAGGATATCCCGGCCAGGGAATGCTGGAAATTTTTGAGCCGATTGATCAAACCTTTGCCGCAGAACTGGCCGAAGGACTGCCCGAATTCGTTATCGAGTTTTCGCCTGAATCACATGATGAAACCGTGCGTCGCGCCCTCAATATGCGCTATACTAATGAGGAAATCGAAGAAACCATCGCCGCCTGCCTGGACGTCGGTTGCCGGCGTTTTGATCTGTTTTTCATGATTGGCCTGCCGGAGCAGACGCCTCAATCGGTACTGGAAAGCGTCGATTACTTTGAGTGCCTGCTGGAACGTTTCGGTGATGGCCGTTTTATGCCCTTCATCGGGCCGCTGGCTCCTTTCATCGATCCGGGATGTCCCATTTATGAACAATCAGAAAAATATGGTTATCGCATCCGCTGTCGGACGCTGGAGGAACATCGCCAGATTCTGCTGGGGCCTACCTGGAAGCATATCCTCAATTATGAAACCCGCTGGATGAATCGCGATGAACTGGCTGACGTAACCTATGAGGCCGGTCGTCGGCTCAACGCCCTAAAGGCCCGATTCGGCCTCATCAGCCAGAACGTGGCCGCGGAAACTGAAGACCGTATTAACCGCGCTGTTGCATTGATGACTACCATTGACCAGCTGATCAAGGATTGTACACCAGAGGAACTTGAGCGGGAGCTGATGATTATCAAACCGCAGATTGATCGGGCCAATGTTTCCACTGTCTGTGAAAAAACCGAACTGGATCTGCCCTATAGTATAACTTCTTTTAATTTTCCGCAGTTGATCAAGATGGGTACTGCCGATATCTGCAGTAATATCTTCAAAAGGAGGAGACGGTAACCGTTGGGCCGGGAAGCTTTTGCGGAACTTTTGGAAACTGATTTGTATCGTATACTTCGTCCGCGAAGACCTTGACCAAAAAATAACGGGGTGAATAGTTCTATATACTGTCCCCGTAATTGTCACTGTCCCCGTAATTGTCGTCCCCGTAATTGTCCCCGTAATTATCCAAGGGGGTACTGAAAAAAGTGACAGACTTTCAGGAGTAAGGTTCTAATAACCCAGCAGATTAGCAATTTGTTGCAGCTTGTCTTTTTCGGTAATATCGCCTACCAGTTCCGGAATGATTTGAATGGGGTCGACTGTCCGTTTCCGGAGGTTTTGCTGCCAGTGCATCTGGTTGTCCCGTTTTGTTTCCAGAAAGGCGTTGCCCCGGCATACCTCGGCGGAAAGCATTTTGTTGAGAATGTAGCCGTTCAGGGGGATGCCGAACTCAACCAGCGAGTTGCCGATAAACAGGGCCTGCTCTACGGGTAGACGTTCCGGATTGGTAACCACCCAGGCTGAGGCGTCTTCTTTCAGCATAGTGATGACATCCTCGGTTAAGCGGCGCCATTTATAAATGAGTTCCAGTGGATTGACCTGGTTGAGTACTCCTTTTACTTTAAGGTAGAGCTTTTGAGCCTGGGTTAAATGGGTATAGAAAAGCTGCTGTACAAACAGCAGGTTGAGGGTGGCTGCGGTGGGGGCCGTATCCCAGATGATCATTTCATAGGTTCCGGCGTTGCGCAGGGTCAGGACATAATCCAGCATGAATTCCTCATCAATCCCCGGAGCCCCTTCGATATAATCGATGATATCTCTTTCAACCGGTAGGAATGAAGAAAGAACGGTGTAAATTTCATCGGCAAATTTCTGGCGCCAAAGATCTAATACCACCTTCCGGGTCAGTTCAATTACTTCCAGATTGTGGGAGATCGGGGTGATCTCTTTGCTGACATCGGTATGGAAAATTTCTGTCAGGGAACCGGAGGGGTCCGTTGAGACGATCAGTGTCTTAACCGATTGGGCATAGTGGAGGGCGGTGGCCACCGACATGGTGGTTTTCCCCACCCCTCCCTTGCCCGTAAACATGATAATTTTGCTTTTTTGACGGGGCATATTCCACTCGCTTGTTGTTCATTCTGAGCTATGAATAGCCAGCCGTCCATGGCCGGCTTCCGAGGTGTCCGCCGCGAATCACAATGGGGGACAGTTTTAATAACTGTTCCCAACCAAGCGGCCAAAACCGCTATGAACCAAGCCCGAACATCCTGTAATGTATTCCTGGCAATGCAAGCCAGAAAGTTGCGTTAGTAGTTTTCACCCAATAGCTCGAAATGAGCCTGGGGATGGGCACAGGCGGGACACTCTTCCGGTGCTTCATTCCCTTCATGGAGATAGCCGCAGTTGCGGCATCTCCAGATGACCGGCTGCTCACGCTTGAAAACCTGATCCTGATTGATATTGTTCATCAGGTCCAGATAGCGTTTTTCATGTTGTTTCTCCGCTACGGCGATGGCCTCGAATATGTCTGCAATCTCAGTGAAGCCTTCTTCGCGGGCAGTTACTGCGAATTCGGGGTACATGATCGTATGCTCATGGTTTTCCCCTGCCGCTGATTCTCTCAGGTTGTCCACCGTGCTGCCGACTACGCCGGCGGGAAAAGTGCCAATTATCTCCACTTCGCCGCCTTCAAGGAGTTTGAACAGTCGTTTGGCATGTTCTTTTTCCTGGTTGGCAGTTTCTTCAAAAATGGCTGATATCTGTACGTATCCTTCTTTTTTTGCTTTGCTGGCAAAGTAGGAATAGCGGTTGCGGGCCTGGCTTTCACCGGCAAAAGCGGTCAAAATATTTTTTTCTGTTTTACTTCCTTTTAATGATTTACTCATGTTTTTAGCTCCTCTGTTTGATTTTTTCTATTATTTTTAGCAGATGAATATTAATGCTGCAAGGCTTATCTTATTTGCCTGGGGGGGGTAATTCTTCATTCAGTCCGGATGGGTAGACAGCAGGCCCAGTTTTTGTTCGAGGATGTTGCGGTAATTGAAAATGCGGTCCACGTAGCGAACCGGTTCATAGCCACGGGCATAACCATGCGGCAGGGTTTTATAGTATTTTTTGCGTGATAACAGGGGCAGGACACTCTTGATATCTTTCCAGCTGTCCGGGTCTTTCCCCAGCTTCCTTGCCAACTTCCGGGCATCATAGATATGTCCCATGCCGACATTGTAAGCTGCCATGGCAAAAGCTAAGCGTTGTTTTTCAGGAATAGATTCCGGTACGCGGTCCAGTAATTGACGTAAATAGTGTGCTCCTCCTTTAATGCTTTGTTTGGGGTCAAGGCGGTTAGTGATTCCCAGGGCTTTAGCGGTCGGCAGGGTCAGCATCATAATGCCTTTGACACCCGTGGGACTGACTGCGTTGGTTTTCCAGTGGGATTCCTGGTATGCTTTTGCTGCCAAGATGGTCCAGGGGAGGTCGTACTGCTCAGCATATTTCTGGAAATATTCTTGGATTGACGGAAGGCGGCTGCTTGTTCTGCGGGTAAAAACTTTGATGTCAACATAGTCAAAAATTTCAGTGTAAGCGTAGTATCTATCTTTTAATCCGGCGAATTTGCCGGACTTTTTAAAGTTGGCGAACCATTTGAACAGCTCATCTTTCAGCTTTCCTTCTTTTTTGTTGATGATCCAAGCTAAAGACTGTTCTTCACTGATGGGAAAGGCAACTGTCAGTTCGGGGAAATAGCGGCGGTTCATGGCCAGAATGTTGGAGTCGGCCACTGTGCAGGGAATCTTGCCGAGCCAGACCTGTTCCAGCAGCTGGTCGGTGCTGTATTCATCGGTTTCCTGCCAGTGGAGTCCGGGATATTGCTGCTGAAGTTCCCTGAGCTGCTCCACGTAGCTGGTATTTTTCAGCACCAGCAGGTCATAATCGGCCAGCTCTTCAACCTTTTTCGGGTAGGGATGACTGCGATTGCCAACCACTTGCTGTTGGACAGTAAAGTAGTCAGGACCAAAGAGAAACCGCTTTTCCCGTTCATCCGTTCGGGTCAAGCCGGCGGCCGCCAGATCCGCTTCTCCGTTTTCAATCGCTTTCAGGATATCGGTAACCGAGTCAACAACTTTAAGTTTCAGCTCAAGCCCCATATGGTCGGCAAATGTTTTGGCCAGATCGTATTCAAAGCCCATCTTGCCGTCCGGTCCTTCATAGTAAGCGGTGGGGATGTTGCGGATCAGGACCGTGAGCTTGCCGGGGGCTATACTAATGCTATCTGGTACTGGATTGCAGGAGAAAAACAGCAGGGAGAGCAAAAACAGGAACAGTGTCACGCAACATATGCCAGGTTTCCTCATGGAAATGACTCCTCAGGCGATATTGTGTCAGACAATGTATGGCAGGGCTGAAGCCTAAAATAAAAAACAGCGACCTGCCTTTCAGGCCGATCGCTATTGAAATAAACTGGTCGGGGCGAAAGGATTTGAACCTTCGACCACCTGAACCCCATTCAGGTACGCTACCAGACTGCGCTACGCCCCGGATTGTGTTGATTTAAGGGGATTTAATAACTCAAAAATTCAGCTACCTGGAATGAATAAGCGATTTGATTTCTTCCAATTCATCACGGATATCGGTAAGCAGCTCAGAATTATCAGTTCTATTTTTCTTTTTTTTCGTGGTTAAATGTTTAAGTTTTTTCCTGGCACCGGCAATGGTAAATTCCTCTTCATACAGCAATCTCTTGATTTCCAGCAACAACTCAAGATCCCGCCGCTGATAAAGCCTTTGTTTGCTGTTGCTTTTTTCAGGGGAAATGAGCTCAAATTCCGATTCCCAGTAACGCAGTACGTATGGTTTAACCTTGACAATCTCGCTTACTTCGCCGATGCGAAAGAAGATTTTATCGGGAATACTGTTAGAGCTCATCAAAGGGAGTCATCAGTTTTCGTTAATATGCTTACGCAAAACATTGCTGGGTTTGAAACTTAAAACCCGGCGGGCTGATATGGTGATTTCTTCACCCGTTTGAGGATTGCGGCCTCGGCGGGCATTTTTATTTCGGACGGCAAAACTGCCAAAGCCGGAAACCTTGACATTTTCACCATTTTCCAGCTTACCTTTTATAATATCAAAAATCATGTCAACAATCTTGGCTGACTCTCGTTTTGACAATCCCACCTTTTCATAGATCGTTTCGACGATATCTGCCTTAGTCATATTTGCTCCCCTTGTTATGCTGGTCATGGAATAATCAATCAGCGAATCTGACCGTTAAAATCATGTTTTAGACGTTTGCTGATTTTATCAATAATGGCATTAACCTTTTTATCTGTCAAGGTTTTATTCATGTCCTGAAAAGTAATTTTCAGGGCAATACTTTTCTTATCGGCAGGAATCTGACTTCCTTTATAAGTATCAAATATATCTACTGCCACCACCAGCTTGTTGCTCTGCTGAATAGCCTCAATCAGCTTTTCCCCGGCAATGTTTTCATCGATCACCACTGCCAGATCACGGTAACTGGCAGGGTAACGGGGGATGGATTGAAAGGATGGGCGAAATACCGCGGCAGATAGCAGTGGCTGTACCTGCAACTCAAAAATAAAAATATCCTGGGCAACATCCAGCTGTTCGGCGATATCCGGGTGTAATTGGCCAAAACAGCCAATTGTTTCATGCTCAAGCAGGATAGTTGCCGCCCGGCCCGAATGAAGGTAGCTTTCAGGGTTATCAGCTGAAAAAGAGAAACTCAGCTTGCAGGTGGAAGCAATGTTTTCCAACAGGCCTTTGATATCGTAAAAATCTATCATCTCATCAGGATTGTCAAAATGTACCGGATAACGTCGTCCGCTGGCCAGGCCGGCCAAATAAAAGTTTTCATCCGGCTGCGGCTCATTGTTTCGGGGTAGAAAAATCTTGCCATATTCAAAAAGCCTGATATCCCGATGGAAGACCCGATAATTATCAACCAGATTGCTAAGCAGCGCCGGCAGGAGTGAGGTTCTCATGACGGATAATTCTTCAGTCAGTGGATTGATAAGTTTAATCAGCTTTCTCCGCCGGTCTTCTGCAGGGATATGAAGTTGATCAAGAGCGGCAGGATCCATGAAACTGTAATTGATCGCTTCACTGTATCCATATGAGACCGCTATTGATTTCAGCAGCCGCGGCAGCCGCTCATCATCATAACCGGAACCACCCTGTTCACGGATAACCGGCAGGGTAGTGGGGATATTGTTGTAACCATAAATACGGGCAACTTCCTCAATAAGATCGGCTTCCCGCTCGATATCAAAGCGGTATGAGGGCGATCGGACGGTAAACGAATTGTCATCACTTCGTGCCAGTTCAAACTGGAGTCTTACCAGAATATCTTTAATGGCGGCGGCATCCAGATTAATTCCCAGCAAACGGTTGGTGTAATCCGTGCGGATGGTTACTTCGCCGGCATTATGAGGCTGGGGATTGATATCCAGCCGGTCACCGGCAATTTCAGCCTGGGCCAGCTGATTGAGCAGTTCCATCGCCCGGTCGGCAGCCAGATCGGTGCTCAATGGGTCGACCCCGCGTTCAAAACGATATGATGATTCGGTAGAAAGTCCCAATAATCTTGCAGAGCGTCGGATTGAGGTTGGTTGGAAAAAGGCACTTTCAATCAAAACGTCCCTGGTGGTTGCAGTAATTTCAGAATTGAGTCCCCCCATAATGCCTGCTACTGCTACCGGACCACTACCATCACAGATCATCAGAGTCTCAGGATCCAGGGATCGCTCAATTCCATCCAGAGTAACAAAAGTCTTATCATCCCCGGCTGTTCTGACAATAATCTGTTTTCCGGCCACCATCTCAAGATCAAAAGCATGGAGTGGCTGGCCCGTTTCCAGCATTACATAGTTGGTAATGTCAACCACATTATTGATGGATCTGACTCCTGCCGCCTGGAGTCTTTGTTTCATCCACAAGGGAGAATCAGCTAAAACAATCTGTTCAGCTATCCGGCCCACATAGCGGGGGCAGAGGTCCGGATTTCGGATTTCAATGGACACCAGATCAGCTGTTTTTTTGTTATTTTCAGGAAACAAGGGAGTAGGGTATTTGAACGGTCGCTGATACAAGGCGGCAATTTCCCTGGCAACGCCGATGACACTGAGACAATCACCACGATTCGGGGTGATTTCAACCTCAAGAATATGGTCGTCAAGCTCCAGATACTTTATTGCCGGTATCCCCAGTGGCGCGGATTCAGGCAGAATCATGATCCCACTGGATTCTTCTTCCAGTCCCAGTTCCGCCGCTGAGCAAAGCATGCCCGATGAAGTTATCCCTCTGATTTTGGCCTTTTTTATGGTCAAGCCGTTGGGAAAGCGGGTGCCTATGGGGGCCATGGCTACCTGGTCTCCGGCCTTCATGTTAGCGGCGCCACAAATAATGGAAAAAGTATCCTGGCCATCGAAAACAGAGCAAAGGGAAAGTTTGTCAGCCTGGGGATGTTTTTCCAGGGAGGCGATGCGGGCGGTGACGATCCGGCTTAATTCCGGATCGAAGAGCGGTTTTACTCCGGAGACTTCCAATCCGGTCATGGTCAGACGCTCGGCGGCCTCAACGGGATCAATACCGTCAAGTTCAACAAAATCACCTATCCATTTCCAGCTGATGTTCATTTCTTGCCTTTAATGCGGAAGCGAGCCCCGCAACCAAAATGCGGTCTTTTCGGCCCACAAATAAGTGCTCTTATCAAAACATTTCTTGTTTTTCAAACAAAAAATGTTCTGTAAGGCACTAAAACTGCTGTAGAAAGCGGATGTCATTGCCAAAGAACAACCGCAGGTCATCAATGCCGTAACGCAGCATGGCCATTCTTTCGACGCCCATGCCAAAAGCAAAACCGCTGACTTTATCCGGATCATAATTGACAAACTTATATACGGCCGGATCCACCATGCCGCAGCCAAGTATTTCGAGCCAGCCCGTATGGCTGCAAACCCGGCATCCCTTGCCATGGCAGATAACGCAGGCGATATCTACTTCCGCGCTGGGTTCGGTAAAGGGAAAATAACTGGGCCGAAAGCGAACCTTGACTTTAGGGTTGAAGAAAAGGTGGAGGAAATCCGTCAGCACCCCTTTAAGGTCGGAAAAGGTTATTTTGGTATCAACCATCAACCCTTCCACCTGGTGAAACATCGGGGTATGGGTAAGATCGGAATCACAGCGATACACTTTTCCGGGAACGATGACAAAAACCGGGGGTTCCTGTTTTTCCATCACCCGTATCTGCATCGGTGAGGTGTGGGTCCGCAGGACGACATCTTCACTGACATAGAAGGTGTCCTGCATCTGCCTGGCCGGATGATCTTTCGGGATATTCAAGGCTTCAAAATTATAATAGTCCAGTTCAACTTCCGGACCCCTGGCAATATCGAATCCCATTCTGGTGAAAATAGAAGCGATGTCCTCAATGACCAGGGATGTGGGATGGGTATGGCCATGAAATTGCTGTCGGCCGGGCAGGGTGATATCAATGGTGCCAGCCGCCATCTGCTGCTGACGGGCTGCCTGGGCGAGCTTTTGCCTGGCATCTTCAAACCGGTTATGCAGTTTCTCTTTGATTTCATTGGCCAGCTGTCCCATGGCCGGCCGTTGATCAGCAGGCAGGGTGCCAAGGGTTTTAAGCAGGGTGGTAATTTCACCCTTGCGGCCAAGGAAACGCACCCGCAACGCTTCAACTTCATTGATCATGGTTGAATCGTCCAGCTCCTGAGTGGCGTTTTCAAGCAGCTGCTGGAGTTTGTCTTTCATTACCCCTAGCCGTTGAGAGCCGTTGAGGCAAAATCAACAAATTTACCGAAAGCCGCCGGATCGTTAACGGCAATATCTGCCAGGACTTTTCGATCGACAGCGATATTGGCTTTGGTCAAGCCATTAATCAGCCGACTGTAAGACATGCCATGCAGACGGGAAGCGGCATTGATCCGGGTAATCCAGAGACTGCGGAAGTCACGTTTCCTGACCCGGCGGTCACGATAAGCATAGTTTAAGGCCCGATCAACAGTTTCCGTCGCATTACGGTATAATTTACTTCGGGCGCCACGATAACCTTTGGCCAGTTTTAAAACTTTTTTATGTCGGCGAGTGGCTTTATATCCACCTTTTACTCTGGGCATTGTTTACTCCTTAATGGTCATAAATAATAAAGGCTTATCAGACATGATTTATAAGCATTCGACTTTGTTTATAGATTGGCAAATTCTTGTAACTATATCAGTCAATTTTTTTTTAATTCTCTCGCAAAGCCGCAAAGACCGCGAAGAGTTCAATTTGCTATATCGTCTGTCATTTTTCTTTGCGCTCTTTGCGTCTTGAGTGAGTGAAACGAACGGGCGCGAGACAAAAAAATTACGCTGAATAATTACCAGTTTTTTTATTTCTCACAGAGACACGGAGTCACAGAGGGCAAATGACTGGGGTTCTCTGTGACTTTGTGCCTCCGTGAGAGTATTTTTGTCTTTTTTGAAAACGTAGCCGAATATTTACCATGATTCCTCAACCGCTTTTTAGATGTATGGAAGCATCCTGACTATTCCTCTCTTGTTTGCCGGGTCAACAATGGTTGACTTGCGCAGATTCCTTTTTTGTTTTCTTGATTTACAGCTTAACAAATGGCTGGAATAAGCTTTTCTCCGGACAATTTTTCCGGTTCCGGTAGTCCTGAAACGTTTACGCGCGCCGCTGTTTGATTTCATTTTAGGCATTGTATTCTCCTGTATATTCACTTGCTGTAATGATTAACGCTTTTTCTTGATTGGGGCCAGAACCAGAGAAAGCTGGCGCCCCTCCCGTTGAGGTCTTTGTTCAATTGAACCATATTCCTTAACCGTATCCACCACCCGTTCCAGCAGGGCCATACCCTGATCAGTATAGGCCATTTCCCGGCCGCGGAAACGGATGGTAACTTTGGCTTTGTCTCCATTTTCTAAAAAGCTGATAATATGCTTGATCTTGAAGTCGAAATCATGCTGTTCCGTACCCGGCCGCATTTTGACTTCTTTAACCTGGATATTGGTCTGCTTCTTTTTGGCTTCCTGGGCTTTTTTACTTTGCTGGTATTTGAATTTCCCATAATCCATGATTTTGCAAACCGGCGGATCAGCGTTAGGTGATACTTCCACCAGATCAAGTCCGCGCTTACCGGCTATTTCCAGGGCTTCGTTTAGTGATAAAATGCCAATTTGGGAACCGCTCTCATCAATGATTCTGGCATTATCCGCATTTATTTGTCGGTTGACTCTCGTACGTTCGGTTGCTATGGGAATTACCTCCTGCTAGCTGTTTCAGGTCTCGTTTATGGTAGATGACTTACAGTACAGCCGGTTACCGGGTTTTTCACGCGACCTTCATTTGTTGATGACATTCCTGATTTATATGGGTGATAAATTTTTCAACCGCCATGGGGTCAAGGTTTTCACCCTTTTCCCGCTTTCTCGGGGTGACTGTCATGGATTTTACTTCCTCATTGCCAATAATAAGCATGTAAGGAGTCTTTTCCGTCTGTGCTTCTCTGATTTTATACCCCAGTTTTTCATTGCGAAAATCGGTTTCCACCCGGATTTCACTTTGCTGTAGCGCCTGCGCCACTGTTTTGGCATATTCCAGCTGATCGTCGGTTACGGTCATAACTTTAACCTGAACCGGGGCCAGCCAGGTGGGAAAAGCGCCGGCGTAGTGTTCGATCAGGATGCCGATAAAACGTTCAATAGATCCCAGAATGACCCGGTGCAGCATGATGGGCCGGTGTTTTTCACCATCAGTGCCAATATAGTTCAGGTCAAAGCGCTCAGGCAGAGTGAAATCGCATTGGATAGTGGCGCATTGCCATTGGCGGTTTAAAGCGTCTTTTAAAATGACATCAATCTTCGGTCCGTAAAAGGCTCCGTCTCCGGCATTGACCTTATAGTCAAGCGCATTATTTTTCAGGGCCCGGGTCAGTGCATCAGTTGCCCGTTCCCAGTCCTCATCAGTGCCGATTGAATCTTGGGGACGGGTACTCAACTCCAATTCAAAAGAGAAACCGAAAATTTTCATGATATCGGCGACAAAAGCAATGATCCCGGTAATTTCATCCTGGAGCTGTTCAGGGGTGCAGATGATGTGAGCATCATCCTGGGTAAACCCCCTGACCCGCAGCAGGCCATGCAATACCCCGGATTTTTCGTGGCGGTACACCGTGCCCAGTTCGAAGTAACGTTGGGGAAGATCACGATAACTGCGAACTTTCGCCTTGTAAATCAGCATGTGAGCCAGGCAGTTCATGGGCTTGATGCCGTATACCTGGTTTTCAATCCGGGTGAAATACATGTTTTCCCGGTAATGATCATAATGTCCGGACTTCTGCCAGAGCTCTTGTTTCAGTAATTGGGGTCCAATGACAATCTGGTATCCCCGCTTGAGATGCTCCCGTTTTTCGAAATCTTCCAGGATGGTGCGCAGCAGTGCACCTTTTGGGTGCCAGATAACAAAACCGGCCCCAGCCTCATCAGAAATACTGAAAAGATCTAGTTCCTTACCAAGCTTTCGGTGGTCACGACGCTTGGCTTCCTCCAGCATCTTGAGATGATTCTGCAACTCTTCCTTGGAGGGAAAGGCTGTCCCGTAGATACGCTGAAGCATCTTATTGTCTTCATCACCGTGCCAGTAGGCTCCGGCAACGCTGAGAAGTTTAGCCCCACCTTTGAGCAACCCGGTTTTTGGAATATGCGGTCCCCGGCAGAGATCAACAAAATTTCCCACCTGGTAAAGGGAAATGATTTCTCCCTCGGGTAATTCACTAATCAGCTCGGTTTTATAACTTTCACCTAAATCGGCAAATTGTTTCAGGGCCTCTTCTTTGCTGACTTCCCGGCGACTGAAGGTCTGATTTTTTTTGATCAGTTCCTTCATCTTTTTTTCGATTTTTTTCAGATCTTCAGGGGTAAATGGCTGATCCCGGTCAAAATCATAGTAGAAGCCATTCTCTATTGCGGGTCCAATGGTCACTTTGACTTCGGGGAAAAGTTCTTTTACCGCTTCAGCCATCACGTGGGCGGCACTGTGACGTAGAATGTCAAGCCCTTCCGCTGAATCAATATCAATAAGCTCTATGTTGGTGCCAGGTTGAGGGACAGTTGACAAATCTCTGGAAATACCGTCAATCTTTGCCGCAACAATCCGTGATTTTAGCTCCTTTTTATGTTCAATAAGAAGTTCCCCAATGGTTTTTTCACCATTCTGGGGTATTTCAAGGTTGAACTCCGGGGCCATATATATGCTCATAATAAAAAATCTACCGTAAATAAAAAAACAAAAGGCATCGATAATTCTCAGGATCCGATGCCTTGGATGGCCCTGACACCAGAGTGCCAGGCCGAATTCATTCTGCCATGGATAAATGAGGAATCGTTTATTATCAAAGTGGTAGGCGCAGGCGGTTTTGAACCGCCGACCTCTACCGTGTCAAGGTAGCGCTCTCCCCCTGAGCTATGCGCCTGTCTCTATAGAAAACACCTTTCTTTTCAGGGCCTTGTTTTTAAACGATTTATTGTTGTCTTGTCAAGGCTTTTTCTTAAAATTATTGTCTTTTTTTCTGCCATTGAGTGCCATTCGGGGAGTCTTTCAGGATTATGCCCAATTCCGTCAGTCGGTCACGTATTTCATCGGCAGTCGTCCATTGTTTTTCCTTGCGGGCCTGATTGCGCCGGGCAATCAATTCCTGAATTTCTTTTTCCGTGATCGGCAATCCTTCTTCCCCCCCCAGGTTTTTGAGAAATTCAGTTGGCTCAGCTTCTAGAATTCCCAAAATATCAGCCAGTTCTTTGAACAGCAGGAATGCCGCCTCAAGATCATTGTGGCTTAATGATTGGAGGGGATGGATGTCAAGGTAGCGATTGATGAATTTAGCCGCTTCGAAAAGCTGGCCAACGGCTAAAGCGCTGTTGAAATCATCATCCATGGCTTTGATGAAAGATTTTTTTACCGCTTCCAATTCTTTACTCAACGGCGGTATGGAAGATTGTGCAGATTCTGATGGTAACGTTGGCGTGGATTTGACCGCGACCTGCAGTCGCTCTGCGGCCTGATACAGGCGGGTTAAACCGGCTCCGGCAGCATCCATGGTATCCCAGGAAAAATCAATGGGTGAGCGATAGTGACTGGAAAGGATGAACAGACGCAGGGTTTCCGGATGATATTTTTGCAGTATATCCCGAATGGTGAAAAAATTACCCAGCGATTTTGACATTTTTTCTTTGTTGATGTTGACAAAACCGTTGTGCATCCAGTAGCGGACGAAAGGTTTGCCAGTAGCTCCCTCGGACTGGGCGATCTCGTTTTCATGGTGGGGAAAAACCAGATCTTTTCCTCCTCCGTGAATATCAAAGGTTTCGCCCAGAATCTTCTGGCTCATGGCCGAACACTCGATATGCCATCCCGGACGGCCTTGACCCCAGGGGCTGTCCCAGGAAGGTTCGCCGGGTTTGCTTTTTTTCCAAAGGGCGAAGTCAAGGGGGGATTCCTTGCGGTCATCGACTTCAATCCGGGCTCCGGAGAGCAGGTCGTCAATTTTCTTACCGGACAACTTGCCGTAGGAGGAAAATTCTTTGACCCGGTAAAAAACATCCCCGTCAACGGCGTAGGCTAGACCGTTTACTTCCAGTTTTTTTACCAGCTCGATAATTTGCTTAATATAATCGGTTGCCCGGGGCTCCACGGTCGGACGTTTAAGCTGCAGGCGATCCATGTCCACATAGAACTCGCGAATAAACGTATCGGCCAGTTCTTTCCAGGAGATCTGCTGTTCCTGGGCCCGTTTGATTATTTTGTCATCCACATCGGTAAAGTTGCGGACATAGGTAACATCGTAACCTTTGTAGCTCATGTAGCGGTAGATGACATCGAAAACAATCAGGGAGCGGGCATGCCCCATGTGGCAGAGGTCGTATACTGTTACTCCACAGGCATACATGCCTACTTTCTGATCATGAAGAGGGATGAATTCTTCTTTTTTGCCGCTTAAAGTGTTGTAAATCTGCAAGAAAAACTCCTGTAACTGAAGGGTGATTATTTTTGAATTTTCCTGTTAATCCTGGCTTGACATTATAATTTTTTTGATTTATTAAGTCAACACTTCTCGCCGGTGATTGTCGGCGGTGTTTTTTGTTCTTTAAATGCTGGTTTTTTAAGTTGCCGAAGTGGCGGAATTGGTAGACGCGCTAGGTTCAGGGTCTAGTGAGCGTATGCTTGTGCGAGTTCGAGTCTCGCCTTCGGCACCATTCAATGATAAATAGCTGAAATCTTATGAGATTTCAGCTATTTTTTTGCTTCCAGCATTTAGCCAGCATTTCAAGGTCTTCCGGGGTATCAATTCCATGACCATGGTGGTCGCTGTCAATGACGGTAATGGTGTAGCCGTTCTCCAGCCAGCGTAATTGTTCCAGCCATTCAATCTTTTCCAGTTTTCCCGGCTGTAGTTTTGGGAGTCGTTGAAGGAAAGAGCGATGAAAACCGTAAATGCCGATATGCTGCCAGCAGGTGGGGTTGGGAAATGTCTGCTCATCAACGGGAATAGAGCGGTTATGGGGAATGGGGGACCGGGAGAAATAAAGTGCCTGACCATGAAGATCAGTGATAATCTTAACAACATGCGGTGACGAGAAGTTGGCAGCCGAACGGATCGGACTGCGAGCAGTAACAATAATATCGGGAACTGAACTTTCTCGCAGAGCTGCAGCAATTCCATCGATCAATGAAGGGGAAATATCCGGCTCGTCACCTTGAACATTGATAAACCAGGTTGTTTCCGGATGCCGAGCGGCGATTTCGGCAATCCTGTTCGTGCCGCTCTGGTGGTCCATGCCGGTTATTTCCGCTTTTCCACCGATGGCGGTAACCGCCTGATAAATCCGCTGGTCATCGGTGGCAACGAGAACCTGGTCGGCTAGCTTAGATTGCCGGCACCGTTCCAGAACCCACTGAATCATTGGTTTGTCCAGTAATTTGGCCAGTGGTTTGCCGGGAAAACGAGATGACTGGTAGCGGGCCGGGATAACAATCATCAGTTCTGACATCGCCTGCTCCTTCAATCATTACTCAACTTTTTGAGTTGTTTTGGAAATCGTATAAATCTGTAACTTATTGATTTTATTGTTGAACATTTCCCTGTGTTTCTGTACTCCATATGCTTTTTACCTCGCGCAAAGGCGCAAAGGCGCAAAGGCGCTGAGAAAAGCAAAAAACATAATAGTTAAAAAGCAAAAAATATACTTTTATTTCAATTACTTAAATAACTCAGAAAGTAAATATTCGACTTTGTCTATAGATTGACAAATTTTTATTATTTCTCACAGAGACACAGAGTCACAAAGGGCAAATGACTGGGGTTCTCTGTGACTTTGTGCCTCTGTGAGAGTATTTTTATCTTTTCTGAAAACGTAGTCGAAAGTTTACCTCAGAAAGTTGAGTTAGTAATAGAGCCTTATCTGGCAGAAAAACCTTGACAAAGCAATAGTTATTAATTTAGCTTGATTTTATTGTCCGGTGTCTGTAGTAAACTGCTGTTTTCGGCAAAAATGTAGGCAATTGACGCTCAACCATAGCAGAAACCTGAAATAATTATGTAGGTGAGCGGTTTAATGGATTACTATACAGCTTTTTCATAATAGTTTTTAACCGGGGAGGGAAAAATGAGTGATTCAGCAATCAAGACTGGTCAATCTGTGCTTAAAAAAATTACCTATGAAAGTGGAAAGCTTTGTCGCGTGGCTACCCGGCAGGTAAAATTATCTTCCATTCGTCGTCAACGCAAAAATTATTTTAAAAATCTTGGGGAACGCCTTTATATATTCAAGGTTTTACAGAAAGAAGATGATGTTTGGGATAAGGAGGAGATATCCCAGCTGTTATTGACCTTATCTGATCTTGATCAGGAGCAGGAGTTGCTCCTTCAGGAAATTAACGAGATAAAAGCAGAGGAGGTGCCGGTAGAAGATGAAGCCGATACTGATACCTTTTCGGCTTCTGAAAAGAAAGAAACTGTGGAAAAACCGGCGGCCAAAAGGGCAGAAAAAAGTACTGCCACTGATACAACCGCGGATAAACCGGTAAAAAAGAAAACGACGACCAGGAAGACCACTACAAAAACAGCCGCCTCAAGGGCGAAAAAACCTAAAACTGCAGCGCCGAAATCATCCGAAAAAAAACCGGCCGTAAAAACCACTGCCAGTGAAGATGAGAAGAAATAGTAAGTTTTTACAGCTGAGTTTTTAAAATCTTTTTAATCAGTTTTTTCAACTCGTTCAGGTCGGCAGATTTAACCACATAGTAATCTGAGGCCATGGCTGCGACATCCCGTTTGAAAGTACTGTAAGCCGATAAGAGGATAACCGGTAAGTCATAGTATTTGTCCCGGATCATTTTTAACAGCTCAATGCCGCTTAACTGCGGCATTTTAATGTCCAGTATGATGATGTCAGGTTGCTCATCTTCGATCATCTTCATTGCCTGCTGTGGGTCCCCCAGACCGATGACCTCATAGCCTTCATCCTCGAGCTCACAGGATAACAGTAAACGGATATTTTCCTCGTCGTCAATTGAGAGAATCTTTTTCTTGCTTTCCATTTTCCTGACTCCCTTAGTATCAGTGCTTATTTTGCTGCCATCGTTCAACCAGGTATGGTTTGCTGTCTTCATAAATCTGGCAGAGTTCTTCGATTACTTCTTCAGCCTGGTAGTCATCCAGGTTTTCAGTTTCATGGACAAATGATGAAATAAATCCATAATAGAGGGGTATTAAAGACTGCAGGAGCTGCTGGCGGTCCTGAGCTGTCTGGTAAAATACTGCGTAATCAAAAATCACTTTAACCCATAGTGTTTTGGGAAAGTCTATATTATTTCCGGCCATTTCAGTGACTTCCATCAACTTTGCAAAAACTTGTTCAGAAAGAATCTGCTGGTATGCAGACGTATAAGTTGAAATTCCGTCAGTAAATTTGGTCATCATCCGGGAGACGTTAACATTCAGCGGCTTGGGCGCGGTTTCCGCTTGGAATCCCAAAATTGCCGTAGGCCGGCTGCCGACAACTTTCTGCCAATGGGATTCATAGGTGCCCATCAGGGAAAAAATGGTACCGACCACCTGGATGAACATGGGTCCCAGATCCGATCCGGGATCCTTGACATCATGGATTTTCGCCCCCATGAATGACTGGCAGATCTTAAAACCATTAACAATGGCGGTGGTAGTCATCCAGATGTCGATGCCGAAACGGGTAACATCGGTATCCCAGACATCCTGTTTGAGGTAAAGCTCCAGGAGCTTGCCGGAAAAGCCGAAATCCCCCCCAATAGGCTGGCGAACCCGCCGACCATAGAGGGCTCGGGTAAAAGGAAAGGCGATACTGTTGGTAATAGTTCCGTCATACTTGTAGCGGCGGTAAAATGGGCAGACGTAGCCATAGTCTTTAGCCAGCACGGGAGCCAGCAGCAATTGTATCCATTCAGGGGTAATGCTGCGTAAATCTGAATCCAGGACGGCGCAGGCTTTGACTCCAAGCATGTGTGCCGCCTCAAAAATGGCCTTGAATGCAGAACCTTTACCGGGAATGCCGATATATTTGCTGCTTAAGTTTTCCAGGGGGAACTGTGGCTTAATGATGAAAAAAGTGTCATAAGAATCAGTTTTGGCAGTACGCTCAAAAACCGCTCTGGTTCGATCATCAGAACCGCCATCCGAATTAAAGAGTACCGCCCGTGAAGCGGGATAATATTTTGCCAGTCCCAGTTTAATGGCTTCAGTAACATGACCGATGGTTTTTTCATTGTTATAGCTGGGGATTCCAACCAGAATGTCAGCCTGAGCAATGGCAATAATGGTTTTTCGGGTTTCACCGTTAAGAGCACTTTTGCCCATCAGCAGATATCTCCTTCCTGAACTGAGCGATTAGCTTTTAGCCATAAGCCATTAGTTTAATGATTCCTAAGTTAAGCGATTAGCTGTTAGCTATCAGCGTTTAGCCTTGAAAAATAAAGGCGTTACGTTAATGAGAAATAACACCCAACGGGTGAAAGTTTGTAAGTAAATATTCGACTTTGTCTATAGATT
>JAYEKE010000127.1 GCA_034660915.1 Pseudomonadota bacterium | reverse complement strand
TGTAAAAGTAGGCGCTTAAGGCTTCCACCAGGCTGGAATAAACCGGGATGTCATCCTGCATGAAGTCCCGGGCTTTGTGCCGGTGAAATGTGCTCCCTCCCAGCCAGGCATAGAATATTCTGACTGGAGATCGCAGACGGATTTTTTCTACCTCGGCGACGATTTCCTGAGGTTTGATAAAACCGTTGATAACCATGAGGATGAGCAGAGTGTCGAAATTGCCTGATTCCAGGACCGCGGTGATTGTTTTAATGAAATGCTGATTGTCAGCCGTCGCCCCGATATCAATAGGACTAACTCCGGTTTCCGGCACCGGGATGGTTGCTTCCAGCCGGTTTTTGAGCTTTTCATCAATTACCGCCGGCGGCATTTTTCGGCTTAGCAGCTGATCAATGGCAAAAATCCCGAGGGCCTCGGAATTGGTGATCAGAGCATAACGGTTGCCGTAAGGGATATTCCTGCTTGAAAGACTGGTGGCCGCGGTGAGCAGTTGTTCGATGTTTTCCACCGAGATAATGCCGGCCCGGCGGAAGGCGCTTTCATAAACTTCGCTGTCCCCAACCCCCCGGTTGCTGGTATTCCGCAGCTGAATAAGTGATTGTATCTGGGGATGACGACCGCTCTTGAGGGCGATAATTGGTTTTACCCGCGATACGGAACGGCAGGCGCTGAGGAATTTTTTGACGTTTTTGATATTTTCCATGTAAAGAGTGATGATGGCGATCTGTTCATTGCCGCCCAGGTAGTCAATCAGGTCGCCGAAATCGATATCCAGCAGGCTGCCGATGCTGACCACGTGGCTGAAACCGATATGCTGTTCCCGGGCGATGTCGAGAATGGAGGTGATTAATGCCCCGCTCTGGGAGATCAGGGCGATCTTTCCCTGGTGGGGCATAGTCGAATGGTAGGAAGCATTCAAATGTTGCCGGGGAATCAAAAGACCGATGGAGTTGCTGCCGAGAATTCTGATCCGATGCCGGCGGGCTTGGTTTAGTATTTCCCGCTGTAGTTCCGGAGAAGTTTCCTCGGTAAAACCGAGCAGGACCAGGTTGGCAACCGCGTCAATATTGCGGCAGCGGAAAATTTCTGTGACCATGGACAGCGGCCGGGCAAACATCAGGATATCAATGGGTTCATCAATCTGTTCCAGGCTGCCAACCTGGATGCCTTTAATTTCGGGGGGCAGGCAGGAAGAGGCGATAAAGTAGACCCGGTGCCGATTGTCCAGTTGTGACAGGTTGTTGATCAGCAGCTGCTCTTTATAGCTTCCTGGGCAGAAATCCGCCATCACTGCCAGGCAGCCGGGGGTGAAAAGCTGATCGAGGTTTTTGGTGCTCATGAGGATTGGTGGTTCCTTGGCGGATATTTTTTTAAGGCGGCTGCAAGTATATTTCTTTTTTTACCCAATCGTCAAGTGTAGTTAATGATTAGCACTCCCCAGCCGCTTTCAGCGGCTGTCGGTACGATGACCAACCGGGTAGATGATCAGACGATCACCAGGATGAATCGGGCGGTTGAGGTCGATGTGGTTCCATATCAGAATCGCGGGCAGGGGGACGCGAAATTGTTCGGCAATGGTTGAGAGATTATCGCCGGGCTTGACTATATAGAGCCGCTCTTTTCTCTTTTGACTCCATTTTTGGTGGCCCTGGTTGAAACGCTCTTGAAACCCCGGGGGCGTGTTTTCGGGGATAGCCAACGTGTAGGTTCCCGGTGCCAGATAATGACCGCGTAACTCCGGATTCAAGTCTTTGATCCGCTTGAAATTGGTCTGTGCCGCTTGTGCTACTACCGTTAGGCTGGTTTCTTCGTAGCAGGTCATTTCGATGGTCATAAACTCAAGGGGAGGATAATAATCCTCGTTTTGCAAGTGGAATCCGTAGCGCTCCGGCTGGGTCATGATCAGTTTGGCCGCCAGGATTCGAAACAGGTAACGTTGGGTTTCCAGCGGCAAGTAGAGGCGGTAGAAGTTGTTGCTATCCTGGGCCAGGATTTCCGCCTGCAGCCCCTCCTCCCCCATGTTAAATGCCGCCACCGCCAAACTCCAGGAGCCGAATTTTGTATAAAGCGCCGAAAAATAAGCTATCGTGGCCTTGGTTGAAGCGGCCAGGTTCCTTCGTTGATCGATGAACCTGTTGACGGTCAAGCCATAGCGACGGCCGGTTGCCGGTAAAAACTGCCAGAAACCGATAGCTCCCTTGGGTGAACCAACATGCGGTCTCAAGGCGCTCTCGGCCAGGGCGACGTACTTCAGTTCATCAGGCAGACCGGCTCGGGAAAGCATGGCTTCGATAAAAGGGAAATAGCGGCTGGATCGCTTTAGCCATAAAATCGCCTGATCCCGATCCCAGAGCGACAGCAGGAGCTCTTTTTCCATCCGCTCCCGCACCTCAGGATCATTCAGCGGCACTGCCTCACCACAAAATGTAAGTGGCCGGGTCAGACGGAGGCTTTCTACCAGTGGAGGCCTGGAGATTGCCTCCCCCGCGGCAAAGGAGGAGCCGCTGAAAAGCAGGCCAACCATCAGCCACATTATTATAAGACCAAGACGTAATAACATAAAAATATTCCTTAAGCTGAATTGAACGGTACTTTTTTTATCATAATCTCAACTTTCTGAGTTGATCTAAAAACAGTTAGACTGTGGGGCGCGCTAAAGCAATGTCCCCGATTGTCCGCCGCGAATCATCTCGTGTGATTCGTTCGGCGGCCAATACCGCCTGCCTGTCGGCAGACAGGCTATGAGCCAAGCCCGAACATCCTGCTAATATGTACCTGGCAATGTAACTCAGAAAGTTGAGTCATAATGTAATGCAAGGTATAAGGTCCAAGGTTATAAGGTTTTTCCTACTGTCTCCGGGCTGCCGATGCTCGATTATCATCTTTTCTTTGTATATAATATCCTTGAGAGTTCCCGATGGGTGAAGTGTGGGTCATCATTGCGGAGGTAGGGAAGTAATATTTTCTTTTTCCGCAGCATATCTTTATCTATCTCCGCGGAAATTTCATCCGGCTCGTGCAGGCAGGCCTGGGCGACACGCTTACCAAAAGGATTAATAATCTCACTCCCCCCCCAGAACCGAAAATAATCATTATTGTTCAGATCCTCAACCTCTTCACCTTTCCTGTCTTTGGCTCTTTGTTTTCGCGGCCTTTCATAGCCGACACGGTTGGCGCAAATATTATAAATTCCAAAAATTCTCGAATAAAAGGTGTTGATAATCCCCCAGCTTTCAATATTGCAGAATTCATCGCCCATTGAGCCCTGTGAGGAGTTGAATATGGTAACCATTATGTCAGTCTTTTGAGTAATACCGAGGTAAGGAAGAGATGGATGCCAGAGATCGTTGCAGATAAAAACCGTGATATTGAACCCATTAAGTTTGAAACCCGATATTCTCTTGCCGTGTGAAAAATATTTTTTTTCTTCAAAAACGCCATAATTAGGCAGATTCAGTTTACGGCAGCAATATTGAAGCTCGCCGTCCACCGCCACCAGAGCGGCATTGTAAAAGTTCATTGAACGTGACTCTTCGATAAATCCGACGATTGCGGCAGTGCCCCTGGTGGCGGCAACCAGTTGCTTGATTTCCGGAGAATCCACTTTCAGCGCTACTTCATGGTAACGTGGGCCGACAAAGTATCCCGTCAGGGCCAGTTCGGGAAAGACGATAAGCTGTGAGCCGAGTTCCCGATATTTATTGATTTTAGTGATGATCTCTTCAAGGTTGGTCTGAATTTCAAGAAGTTTTGGTTCCGTCTGGCAAATCGAAATTTTCATGGCTTTCGTCCTTCCAGAAGAATAGTAAAACGCTTGCGTATCTCCTTGTCGATATCAGCGGGGATATGATCTGGATGTTCTTCAGCCAGCAAGTCACGAGCGATCCGTCTTGCCCTTTCTCTGGCATCGAGAGGTTCGTCGTCTTCTCCACGGGGAGTGTTTTTGTCCGCCAGGCGCGGGAAAATGAATGCCTGGCGCATATTCTTTTTCGTGTGTTTTTGGGTCAGATAGGTGCCGCCGTGACCTACTTTCTGAATCACTGACCGCGCCAGGTTTTCTTCATCAATTATAATTCCGCGGTTGGCTCTTCGAGCCATGCAAATGATATCATTATCAATAACATATTGTTCATAGGCAACGGTTTTCAAGGAATCAAGCATGCCGGCGGCATGGTGAATGAGATTGGCACCGGAGTGGACGGATTGCATGAGTGAAAAGGCCTTTTCATATCCTGCCTGGATATCAGGAGTACGGCTGTCGGTAACCCCGGCCGAGTTATAGACCGGGATGTCGTAAAACTGGGCCATCTGGGCGGCGGCGCTGTTTAACATGCCGTATTCGACCGCTCCTCCTGAAAAGCCGCCGGTATGCATGTCGGCAATGGCTGGTACCGCCCCATAGATCACCGGGGCTCCTGGATTGACCAGCTGGCTGTAAACAATGCCGGCCAGCAATTCGGCATTCATCTGGGCCAGGGTGCCGGCCATGGTTACCGGGGATGTGCTGCCGGCCATGGGAGCCGTGCCGATTACCACCGGCATATTATTGCGGACAAGCTCCGTCATAATCGCGGTGGTCTCGGGATCCATACACAGGGGACTGAGGCAGCAGGAAGTAATAAAAGAAATAACCGGGTTGTCGCGCAGGTTATCGAAACCGCCGCACATCAGGCTTGCCATTTCAATGATATCCCGGGCCGATTCCTCACTGTAAACCGAGGCCATCACATGTTTCTGCGTCCCGGCAAGGGCGGCATAATATTTATTGACATCAAGGTGCTCCCGGGGAACATCCTGAGCAACCACGGGACGGACATAAAAATCGATGTTGTCAAGGCGGTCGACAAGACGGGCAATATCGTAAATATCCTTGAGAGTTGACAGGCGAGACTCGCCGGTTTCAATATCCAACACGTTGAGAGCGGCTCCACCGGTTCCGGTAAATGATTGAGTGCCTTCGACGATTAATGGCGGTTTGTTTTCATGTGCAGCCAGAACAATTTTTGCAGGAACAGAGTCCAGGGCCTTGTCAAGGAGGCCGAAGGTGATATGAACGACATTATCTTCGACCCTGGCTCCGGCCTGACGGAACAGATCCAGGGCCTCCTGCAACTCAATCTTGATACCGGTTGATTCAAGAATGGCTAAAGAAGTTTCATGGATTGAGACTATACCACCAGCATCCAACTGGGCATAACTTGTTTCCTGTACTGTGCGCTGGGCGATTTTTCTCATAATTAACTCCTGAAATCAATTACCAGTTATGAAAAATTTCTTTCATTTTTGCCTGCCTTAAATCTGACGATTTTACTGTGCCATCAATTTTTAATTTATCTTTCGCAGGTCGATCGCATTTTCATATTCCGGGAAAACATCCGGTTGAAATCAGGATAATTAGACAATTCCAGATACCTGATCCGTTCGGGAAGTTTTTTGGCCCGCTGCCTCTCATCCACTGACATCAGTATCTGGACCGCACCTTTACCGGCAACGTTCCCGACCCCGGAAATCTTTTCCGCGGGGATGTCGGGCAGCAGTCCTGTCGCCAGGAGATCACGAATATCCAGGAAATTACCGAAAGCTCCGGCAATACTGATTTTTGCCAGAGAGTGACAATCAATACCCGCTTCCTTGAGCAGAATTTCAATCCCGGTCTGAATCGCTGCCCTGGCCATGACAAGTTCTTCACCGATGTCTTTCCAGGTGAGGATCAGCTGTTTTCCGGATTCGGTCCGGTCTGCTGGAACCAGTATGATGCCCCGATGGTCTTTGTCCAGCATTCCGGCCGGGATGGCTTTTTGCCGCAAGGCGCCCCGCGTGTTCATCAATCCCTCTCTTTTCAGGGCGGCGGCCACGGATATCAGACCGGAACCGGCAATACCTTTGGCCGGTTGGTCATCAATAGTGTGGCATTGCAAAGCGTTATTTTGTATTACCGCCCGATCTATGGCGCCGGGGGCCGCCCGCATGCCGCAATTGATCCTGGCACCTTCGAAGGCGGGTCCGGCCGCGGCAGAGCAGGCCAGGATATCTCCGGCCACAGTCAGGGCCATCTCGGCATTGGTCCCGATGTCTATCATTAGATGGGGCGGTTGCTCACGGTCAAAATCCAAAGCCAGGACGTCGGCGATAGTATCGGCACCGACAAAACCGGAAACCACCGGCGGCAGATGGACTGTTCCTTCCGGTGCTATTTCAAGCCCCAGAAAAGCGGCCGCTACGTCCGGAGCATTATTGATTACCGGCGTAAAGGGGGCAACCCCGGCGGGATAGGGATCAATCCCCAGTAACAGATGATGCATGCAGGTGTTACCGACAATCACTGCCTCATAAATATGTTTACGCTGCACACCGGTTTCACTGGTCAACCGGTCAAGGAGAATGTTCAGGGAGCTGATCGCGGCTTGCTGCAATTTATTCAGCTCCCCGTCGTGGGCCCGGTCTATCCTGGTCATCACGTCTTCGCCAAAGATACCCTGGCGGTTGGAAATGGCTGCCTGACCCAGCAGGCGACCTTTATTAAGCTCCAGAAGATAGGCGGCAACCGTGGTGGTGCCAAGGTCAAAGGCTATACCGTAATTATCCTTGGTAGTATCCTTTTTTTCAATGTCAACCACCCGGTTACCGGTCAGGGTTGCCGTTATCTTCCATTCGGATTTTCTTAAAATTTTGGCTAGCGCCGGTAGAAGACCTGGCGCGATTTCTGCCGCGGAAAATTTTTTCTGCTTTAGTTCATAAAAGAGACGTTCAACGTCTGCTCTTTGATCCGTAAGGCACGGCCGGGGCAATTCCAGATAGATCTTTTTGCTGTTGGCATTAACCTTCAGTCCACCAAGTTCCATGCCCAGCTGGGTTTTGTACTGGGCCTTGATCAAGTCTGCAACTATTTTCAGGGTAACTGATTCCAGCGGGTAAGTCTGACAGGCGAGGCGGATGTTGTTGTCAAGTTCATCATTGGTGAGAAGCTGGTATTCCTGCCCAGTCGGTTTGCTTACCTTCCCGGCAATAATTCTGACTTTGCATTTACCACAGATCCCTTTGCCGCCGCAAGTTGACTCAATTCTATCAATACCGTTCTTTTGTAAAGTATCAAGGATAGAAAGATTGGGCTCGCAGGAAACTTCCTCCCCCAGCGGTTTTAAATGAATAAACATACAGCTTTTCTAACATGCTGTCTTATCATGCGGCAAGAAAAAACATACAATTTTTTCTTATTTCTCACGGAATGCTTTGCCTGCTTGTCACACTGGTTTGCACCTTTGCTTCGCTTACACCCTGAGCGACAGTGAGGAAGTGCCCTTGGGGTGCTTCGAACGGGGACAGAATTGAATTCTGCCCCCACATCGAGACAATTTGGAAGTAGTACCCGAATATTTACAATAGAGAAGGACCAGCGGGTTGGTTAATCCACGCTGGTCCTGCAAATGGAGGAGGGGGTTATGAAATGCTTTATTTACGCCGATCGGGGCTGAGCTTTCCGCCAGCCGGCATCCATGAAGGCCTGCATTCGGTTAATGCTCCAGGATTTAATGGTTTCGACATATTTCTTCTTGTCTACTTTGGCCAGTTTAACTATTTCTTCCCGTTCCCTGATACTTTCAACCATGTCGGTGGGGGTGACCCCCTGCCAGGTTGAATAACGCTCGTCAAAAACAAATTCCGGGGTTATCTGTCCTGCCGGGATCTCCATTTTGGCCAGCAGAAATTTTACCTGCTCCATGTCATATTCGATGATCCAGCCGTTGTCCACCAGCATGGTGTCATTGTTTACCGTCACCTCTCCACTGCATTCCGGGCAGTAAACTTTCTCAATTACGGAAGGCGGCAGAATATTATTCAAATTATTGAATTGAGCTTTTTCTTCTCCGCATTGACAAGGGAATTCAATTTTCATACACATGATCGGGCCTCCTTGATAATTGTATTTAAAGTATTAACTAAATGAATTTAGTATTATTTAGCAGGTGAAAAAGTTGATGTCAAGGGAAAAATGACAAAAAAATAAAAAAATAATTTTTTTCTCATTAATTTTTCTCTTCTTGACAAAAAAAATGTAGAGATTATATTCTTCTGCTTTCGTAAATTTTTCAAGACAGTCTTATGCCTGTAGAGGAGCTTTATGATTACCGTAACTTCACTGAGCAAATATTATGGCCATCAACCGGCAGTTGATGACATTTCTTTTGAAGTTCCCAAAGGCCAGATTCTCGGTCTGCTGGGGCCCAATGGCGCCGGCAAAAGTACGACGATGAAAATGTTGACCGGCTACCTGGCCCCCACCAGTGGCAGCATTTCAGTGGCCGACCATGATGTCCTTACGGAGTCATTGGCAGTGCGTCGTTCCATTGGTTATCTGCCGGAAAATAACCCGCTTTATGATGAAATGAACGTCCTGGATCACCTGCAATTTGTCGTCCGCATGCGGGAAGTCCCGGAGGCCCGGGTCCGGGATCGGCTGCGGTCGGTGATTGATGTTTGTGGCCTGGAGGAGGTGCTGGAGAAAAATACCGGCCAGCTTTCCAAAGGTTATCGTCAGCGTTTGGGTCTGGCTCAGGCCATCGTTCATGATCCTCCGGTCCTGATCCTTGATGAGCCCACTTCGGGTCTGGATCCGAACCAGATTGGCGAGATAAGACAGCTGATTAAAACCCTGGGCAGTGAAAAAACCTTGATTCTCAGTACCCATATTCTGCCTGAGGTCCAGAGTACCTGTGATCGGATTTTGATCATGAACCAGGGGAAACTGGTGGCTGATGGTTCTGCTGATGAATTAGCGGCGCGGACCGGCGGTGAAGAAATTATCCGGGTGCAGCTGAAAGGGAAGCCGGATGATTGTCAGGAAAAGCTGCTGGCCATCCCGGTGGTTGCAAGGGTGGAGGTGGCGGAAAGCGGTGAGGTGGGAGTGACAAGCCTGCTGATTACCGGGCGGGATGGGGTTGAAGGTGATCTTCGGGAGCTGGTATATGAGGTGATTCGGGGTGAAAACTGGTCCCTGCTGGAACTCTATCGGCAGCGCCTGAGCCTGGAAGATATTTTTAAACAGTTGACTCTGGGTGATACCATGGATGATGAGCAAGTCAGGAGGGCGGTATGAGAAAAGGCTTGACGATTTGCCGTCGGGAGTTGTCTTCTTATTTCAACTCACCGGTCGCTTATATAGTGATTGTGGTCTATCTGTTGATTTGCGGCTGGTTTTTTGCCGCTAATCTCTTTTTTGATCAGCAGGCTTCCCTGCGTGGTTTTTTCGGCATGGCGCCGCTGATGTTTGTTTTTTTCGTGCCGGCCATCAGTATGGGGCTGCTGGCTGAAGAACAGAAACATGGTACCGCGGAGCTGCTTTTCACCTATCCGGTGACCTCTTTCGCGGTTATGGCCGGGAAATATGGTGCGGCCCTGCTGCTCATGTCGCTGGCTGTACTGCTGACTTTTCCCTATATGCTGACTATTATCGCCCTGGGGAAACCTGATCTCGGTGCCCTGTTTACCGGTTATTTCGGCCTGTTGCTCATGGGGGCGGCGTTTATGGCGGTGGGGCTCTGGGCCAGCAGCCTGGTGAGAAACCAGCTGTCGGCGTTTATTTTAAGTTTCCTGGTTTCATTCTTTCTTTTTATTATCGATAAATTCATTGCCTGGATGCCCCCAACCATTGGCAGGGTTGCCGGTTATATGAGTGTGGAGAACCATTTTAAGGCATTATCTCGCGGGGTTATAGACAGTCGCGATCTGGCTTATTATCTGAGTGTGATTGTGCTCTTTTTCTGCTGGTCTCTTTACAATGTCCAGCGTCGCAAGTGGAGGGGATAAGCCATGGATGCTAAAAGAAAATACGGCTTTAACGCTCTGATTGCCCTGCTGGCGCTGGTGGGAATCCTGGTTTTTGTTAATCTGCTTTCCCAGCTGGTTTATAAACGTTTTGACCTGAGTGAAGGGCGGATCTACACCGTTCCTGAGTATACCAGACAGTTGCTGCATAAGCTCAAAGATCCGTTGCAGGTGAAAGTTTATTTTTCTACTGAGTTGCCTTTTCCCTATAGTGAATATCGGCGTTTCATCGGCGAGAAGCTGGAGGAGTATCAAGTCTTTGCCGGCCGGAACCTGCACTATGAGTTCATTGATCCGGATCTGGACCCGGAAGTAGAAAAACAGATGAAGCAGTTGGGGATTCCCCAGATTCAGCTTTCCGATGTTTCCAGTAATAAACTGGAAGTAAAAAATTGCTTCCTGGGGATGGCCATTTATTATCAGGATAAAAGTGAGGTGATACCTTATGTACAGAAAACCGATGACCTGGACTACAAGATAACCAGCCTGATCCGGAAATTGACCTCTACCCGTCAACCGCGGGTGGCCATTGCCACCGGTAATGTTCCCATGGTTCAACGTGACCTGAGCCAGGTGATTCAGGTATTGGAACAACAGTACAAGCTGGTTTTTCTCGATCTGGAAAAAACCAAAGAGCTGGATGATCTGGCGGATGCCCTGGTGGTGCTGGCCCCGCGGAAAAAATTAACCACCTGGCAATTTTTCCTTATTGATCGCTATGTGATGGCCGGAAAGGGGGTGGCTTTTTTTGCCAGCCCGCTGCGGAGTAATCTGCAGGCAATGATGGCCTGGAAAAATCAGGAAAATAATCTTGATGAGCTGTTGCATGCCTATGGGGTAGCCATTAACCCGGATCTGCTGATGGATGCCCGGAATGAACGAATTTCAATCCAGAGCCGCCAGGGCCAGTTCATGGTTTCCAATATGGTGAACTATCCGCTTTTCCCCAACCTGGTGGACCTGAACCGCAGCCAGGTGATGGTCTCTGATTTCCAGAGTCTCCACTTCCCTTTTGTCAGCACCGTTGCTCCCCTTGATGGGATTACGGGCGTATTTACCTGGCTGGTTCGTTCATCATCCAAAAGTAAACTGCAAACCAAAGGTTTCGATATCGACCCTTATAAAAACCATGACGTAGATAGCTTCAACCAGGGGCCTTACGTGGTGGCGGCCACGGTAACCGGGAAGCTCTCCAGCTATTTTGCCGATCATCCCCTGCCACAGCCGGCGGCGAAAGATGAAGAGAAACCGTCCGGCAAGGAGGGTGAGGCCAAGACTAAGGAACAGGTTGATAAGACTATTGATAGCGAGAATAAAAATAATATTCCCCCGGTGGAGGAATTGCAGCAGTCTCTGATGAAGGCCACGGATAAAGGTAGATTGATTGTGGTAGGCTGCAGTGATTTTATGAAGAATGATTACCTGGACGGGTTGATGGCCTCATTTTTCTTTAACAGTGTTGACTGGTTGCTCCAGGATGAAGGGTTGATTGGCATCCGCTCCCGGGGGATGGGAAATAGGCCTTTGAAAGAAATAGAACCGGCCATGCAGCAGGCGATGGTTTATGCCGATATCCTTTTGGTTCCGTTTCTGCTGATTCTGGTCGGCCTGCTGCACTGGCGGTGGCGCCGTCGGCGGATTAAAAAACGGGTGGCCCGGTTATTGGAGAAATAAGTAGTTTTCGAATGAATACTGATCAGGAAAAAGCAAGGATCAAGATAGGGGTCTGGCAATGAAAAGTAAAAATACCGTACTGGTAATTGTTTTGTTGTTGGTTTGTGGCGTTTTTTATTGGTTTATGAGCCGGGAGGATGAGGGGCGGCATAAAAACACCGGGCAACAGCCGTTTGCGGCGGCCGAACCATCCACCTGGCAGCGGCTGGAATTTTCTGCCCCGGGGAAAAACCCGGTAACGTTGGTGAAAAAAGATGACCACTGGCAACTGGTGGAAATGACGGTATGCAAAGTAAAAGAGGAAATGGTCCGGCAAATCCTGACGGCCCTGCAGAGCCTTAAGCTGGACAGCCTGGTGACCTCCGGCAAGGAGAAATTTGCTACCTACCAGGTTGATGATAAAAAGGGCATTCAGGTGCATGGGGTTACTGCCGGCGGGACGGTGGGTCTGGTGGTTGGTAAGGTGGCGGCTGATTTCATGCATAGTTATATCCGCTTGGAAGACGATCAGCGGATATTCAGGATCAACGGGCTGCTCGGTCATTTTTTTGCCCATGATCCGGCTGATTTTTGCCAGACTGAGGAGAAAGGGCAAAAGGGAGCAGAAAATGGCAAAGATTCTCAAAAATCCGGGATCGACGGGGAAAAGGCGGCAGAGCTTAAGGCTCCGGAAAAGAGTAAATAAAGCAATATATCCCAACTTTCTGAGTTGCTCTGAAAATAGCTGAAAGAAGTCTCCAGGGATGTTCCGGCATGGCTCTCGCTCATTCTCGCCGGCCGTCCATGGCCTGCCTGTGCGTGCCGCACGCAGACAGGCCGGCTTCCGAGGCGTCCGCCGCGAATCACATCGTGTGATTCGTTCGGCGGCCAATACCGCCTGCCTGTCGGCAGACAGGCTATGAGC
>JAYEKE010000126.1 GCA_034660915.1 Pseudomonadota bacterium | reverse complement strand
TTACTTCCGATAACACAATGTCAGTTGATTCGTAAATCTCCTGGGTGAAACTGTCAGAATCGTCAAAAAGATCGTTGTCGGTTATACAGACTCTGGATTTTAATTCATCAGGAAGCTCAGTGCCCCCATGTGGAATTGAGATTAAAAAAGGTAGCTTCATTTTTTTATTCTCCATTATCTGGCTGAACCATCACGTCTAATATCGGCAACCCCTTGAAATCCCGGGCCGGACTGTTTTTTGATGATTGCCTGCAGGCATCCTAAGTAAAAAGAGTAATCCTCTCGTGGATCGATGCGGTAATCCTGTTTTTTAAGATAATCGATTACTGATGGATCAAAACGCCCGGCTTCGAGACTCACCCTGCCGCCCAGGGAACAATGCAGCCGCGGCGCTTTCATTGCCTCATCAATTGAGTAGTGTCGGTCAACAACTCTAATCAAAAAAAGCATTATATTAGAGACAATCCTCTCACTTCCCGGACTGCCTAGAGACATCCATATCTCATCGTTATTATAGATTAGTGTCGGAGCCACAGTGGCCCATGGATTAGCGTTTGGTCTAATGTAGTATGGGTGTTCAGGTTGCGAGTAATCGAAATCATCCATATAATTATTGTAGATAAAACCCAGTCCTTCAGCTACGGATTTACTCCCGTAGACGCGTTCCACCGACTGGGTTAAAGAGACGGAAAAACCGGATTTATCAATAACTGAAAGATGGGTGGTCTCTCCGGAAACCTCATCTTCCGTGGGGATAATCGGCAAGAGTTTTTTGTCAATATTTCCCAGAATATTCCGTATGCTCTGATAGGCAAAATCATCATCCAGCATTCTGACGTTGTCAGATATCTGTGCGAAAAAATTAGGATCGTAGGGCCGCTCGGCACGTTCTAAAAACGCTTTACGAATAATGCTGATAATTAGATGATAGAGGTGATTGTCATTTTCAATTCGGTAGTTTTTATCCATGAATTCTATCATTTTAAGAGCGTAAAGCAGAGTTTTGCCAGCTCCGGGCGGTGGCATGGTAAATACGTCCAAACCTCTGAACCTCGTACTTAAAGCTTCCCGCTCAATTGGAAAGGGGATCAAGGATAAATCATCATACCTTAAAAGTCCGCCATTTTCGCGCATATCAGCATCTATCTGCTTTGCGGTAGTGCCGCGATAAAACTCATTCACCCCTTTTTGGGCCAATTTCTTTATTAGTTCCGCTAACTCCGGCTGTTTAAAATGTTCCCCCTCCTTGTAGGGTTCGCCATTATTAAAGAAATATTTTATGCCCGAGCGGGATTGAACTTTGGCAAAATTTTCGCGCTCCCGTTTCTGTAATTTCTCTTGTAAAGCTGTAATTGGGTAGCCCGCTTCAGCGTGTTCCGCGACCGGGTAAACTATCTCTTCCCATTTCAGTTTTCCATAATTTTTATGAGCATACCATAAAGTGGCCAGGGTGCTGGGAACCGTGGTCGCGCGATAGCCCACGGCCCGATCATTTTTATAAATCGAATTGGCATGGGCCAGAGATGGCGCCCGGGAAGAACCGTCGAGCGCAATAATATTTTTCCCATTGCCAATCAGCAACATTGTCTGACCGCCAATTCCACTGGCTTGCGGTTCACTTACACCTACCGCCAAAGCTGCTGCCACTGCCGCATCAACGGCATTGCCATTTTTTTTCAGGATCTCTTTGCCTATATCAGTCGCATGACTTGATTGAGTCGCAACCATCCCATCATCAGAGATTGAACAATTTCCCTGTTTGTCCGCTTTGAATTTTGACTCAATATCTTTGAAATCTACTTCCACTGTTTTATCTCCATTGTCTGTATAATTCAGTGTAGCTGGATAAGGGCACTATTATTTCGTTTAAAACCCTGTAGCAGTTCCATCCCGTCTGATATCGGCAACTCCCTGAAAACCATTGCCAGTTTGGCATTTCAGTACCGCCTGAATCGCTCCCATATAGAAAGAGAGAGGTTCACGAGATTTGAGTCGCAAGCCCTGGGTTGCAAGAAAGTCGATAATATCAGGCGCAAATCTTTCTATCTCAAGACTCAATTCACCGTTCGCTTCCGAATGAATACGCGGTTTTATCATCGCCTCACTGATAGGCAAATGCTGGTCGATTATGCCGGAGATAAATTGGACCATTGAAGAAAATATACGCTGGCTGCCGGGACTGCCGAGAACAATCCAGGGTTTGCTCTGTTTAAAGATGATAGCGGGCACTGCACAGGGCCACGGGATCCCCCCAGGTCTTAAGTTGTAGTAGTGATCGGGCTTATTATACTGAAAAGCTTCTATGTAGTTGTTATAAATAAATCCCAGCCCCTCAGCCGCAGCTTTAGACCCATAGACAAGGTTTATGGATTGGGTGAGGCCCACGGCATTTCCATCGCCGTCCATCACGGAAAGGTGGGTTGTTTCCCCTAACCCCTGTTTAGCTATTGCCTCCGGATCTGAAAATCTTAATCCTCTATTTTTATCGATATGGGCGATAAGCCTTTTGGCAATCTCAGACCTTTTTCCGATTTTATCGACAATCTGCGGAAAAGTATTGGGGTTGCGCGGAGTTTGCCGATATTCAATAAATGCAAGATAGAAAATATCCGCCAGTATACCGTAGGCCTCAGGTGTATTCCCGGCGAAAAGTTCTTGCGGAACGAACTCCATCATCGCAAGAATAAGGAGCAGAGTCTCTCCTGATCCGGGAGGTGGAAAAACAGAGATAGCATGGCCGCGATAAGAGCTCTTAAGTGGTTTGCGCTCAATCACCTCAGGAATCAGGGCCAGATCCTCAAAGCGCAGAAATCCACGATGCTTTTTCATATCCGCGTCTATCTGCTGCGCTATCTTACCCCGATAGAACTCCTCGCAACCGTTGTCTGCTATTATCGCAAGTGTTTTAGCCAGATCGTTCTGCACGAAGAGATCTCCGGCATTATATGGCTTGCCATCACTCTTAAAGAAATAGCGTACGCCCGAACGTGATGAGACCTGTAAGAAATTTTTATGTTCCCGGTTTAAGAGCCGCTCCTGAAGTTTGGTTATACGATAGCCGCACCCGGCAATTTCGATGGCTGGTTGAACGACTGTCTTCCAGGGAAGTCGACCATATTTTTCATTTAAATATGCAAGGACCGCTAAAGTACTGGGTATGGTAGTGGCTTTGTAGCCCAGTTTTCTGGATTTGTCGCTCTTGAATCTGGATGAATGAGCCAAAGCCGGGGCATGACTGGATCCATCGATAGCCACAGTTCTGCCGTTGATATAAAGGATCGCAACCGACTGCCCGCCAATGCCGGAGCCGTTAGGCTCACATACGCCAAGGGCAAGGGCTGAGGCACAGGCGGCATCCACCGCATTGCCGCCGCATTCAAGCATCTTGACCCCGGCATTTGTAGCATCAGGAAATGCGGTTGCGACCATTCCGTTTTCGGCAACAGTGCATTTGCAATCTACTGATGGTTTAAATGATATTTCACTTTCTCGAAGGCATTTATCGATAAATTTCACTTACTTTTCGCCTTGCAACAAGAACTCGGTCAAGAGTACGGTTCGCTGAAAAAGGCTGATTCTCTGAACCGCTTCATGCGGAGTATGGAGAGACTCGACCACTGGCCCCAGGCCGCAGATTACGGGAATACTTTCGGGAACCAGACCAGCAACCGACGGCCGCATAGATGTCTCCTGAGCAAGTGGTATTTCCAGCTCCCGGGCTATTTTAGAAACCTGATTAAAAAGGGCCCGGTTATTTTTACAATCTGCCATTGCCGGGCGATCAGAAACCATATTCAGTTGCCATTTTAACCTGTTTTTACCAAGAATGCGGCGAATCTTTTTTTCTGCCTCATTGGCAACCGCAGGCTTGGAGTAACTGACCAGAATAGTAGCCTGAGCATTATGCGGCAGCATCTTCGGGAAGTGTTTTGTGCGAATGTCGGTGACATATATTCCCAACCGTTCTTTTCGTGATGACAACTGCATCATAGATTCCAGTCGGTTATTAATCCAACGCAGTGCATCCGGTGATTTTTCGGAGGAACTAAAGTCATGTGGAACACCTTCGACAAAGAGCTGGTATTTACGTACTCCCCGTGAGCCGGCAACAACGTTGCTGTTGGTTGAGCCTTCGCGCAACACTATAACCCGTTCGGCTTTACGTGCAGCTTGTTCAATGATCTTACTGCTGTGCCAGCAATCCTGTCCTTCATCCGTATATGTCAAAATACCCAGACGTTGTTTGCGCAGTTGTTTCTGCTTACGCAAAGCCCGAAGCGCATATTCAAACATCGCCAGAGGAGCGCGTGATTCACCTACCGCTTCGCCATGCAGCCATTCCGGAGTTCGCCGAAAGGCTTGATAGGGAGTCTCCCCGCCTAAAAGACTGTCTAGTTGAATTACAATCAGCGTTCCACCTGCCATACCCGCGACCGTTTCCCAGGTGTTAACGATGTGTTCACTGGTAAATTCCCTGACCGGAAGTAAACCAATTTCCCGATATTGTTTGTCGAGATGATTCGTAAACTCAGCAATATTAATCGCATCAGCTGTTCGCGAATGATAGGAAACCAGTTCTTCCACCCGTCGTTCAAGCTTGTCGCGGTTGGCAGCCAGAAAAGAGAGTGCGCCATCTGGCTTTCCGATTTTGGCAATCTGCGGCGCAAACATCGGTGCGCCAAAATAACGGCGGCTGGCAGAATCGAGCAAACGGTTCAGCAAGGCGGCAAAGTCCATCCCGGCAGCCTGAGCCCCGACAACAAAGGAGCCGCGATAACCCAGGCTGGGAAGGCTGTTGATCTCCAATAAATATAAACTGCCATCTTCGCCAATGCGCATATCGACCCGAGCGCAATCAGCACATTGTATGGCTATAAAAGCTTTGCGGGCAATCTCCTGCGCCTTTTTCGTAGTATCTTCGTCTAATTCTGCGGGACAGATATATTTAACCGTCCGGCCCGAACGTCCACCCTTGTCATCATTAGTATAGACATGAGCTCCAGAACCAAAATCCAGCTCCACCGGGGGCAGCGCCTCCGGTGGACTACCAATTATGCCGATGTTAATCTCACGTCCTTCAATATAACACTCGGCCAGGACCGGTTCCTCATATTTTTCAAAAATCGGCCCCGCGGCTTCGCGAAGCTCTTTTTCATTGTGAACTACCATCAGACCAAAAGAATCCGCCCCACTTTTGGGTTTTATGATTAAAGGATATTCAAGATCAGGTGCATCAAATTCGGGGGTTTCAAGAACTCTGAAATCCGGTGTCGGCAAGCCGTTCTGTTTAAATAATACTTTGGCAACTACTTTGTCCTGAGCCAGCGAGTGGGCCAGTGGTCCCGAACCGACATACGGAATACCAACCATCTCTAAAATGCCCGGAACATGGGTGTAACGGGCAGAACCCTGTATACCATAAGCCAGATTTAATGCCATACCGGGTCTTTCGCCTTTGACCACAGCTGGCATAAACTCTTCCAGCCGTTCTATTAAAAATTTATCGCCTTCAAATGTTTTAACCTGATGGCCGCTGGCTTTAAGCGTTTTGGTGATGCGCTCAATAGCTTCGATACGGTATTTTTCCGGATTCTGAGCGCCCAGCAGGTTAATAACTTTCAAACTTTCCCGATTATAAATAACCGCAACTTTCATAAATAATTACTCCTTACGCTTAAAGTTAGTTTCCTCCCGCAAACACGTATGTATATAGCTATAGCCGAGAATCAGTCGAACTACAAATGCCTAATCTTCCAACCTGCGGGATTGATTTTATTTTATCTTCATTTCAACCAACCGGTTGTCAACTCCGGAGGATGTCTTGCCGGCAGCCAGGACCGGTTCCATCAGGAACAGACGCTGGGTTTCAACCGGTCCTTTCCCGGCCAGGTAGGACATGACGGCCTGTTTTCGTTGGCGGGCCAGGTCCAGAAGCGCTCCATCGTCAACTTTGATGGAAGCTCTCAAAAGGCGTTCCTGATCTTCGGGTGGTATTTTTTTTACCATGCCAAGCAGATTTTTCTGCTTGGCAATGGGAGAATTTTTGTACGCCTGCCATAAATAGGTCTTGAATTCAGGTTTTTCAATGGTGATGTTATCAACGGATGCAACGGCTTTATCTTTGCGGACTACTTCTTTAAATTTCTGGGCTTTAAGCAGTTTCTGGAAATAAGCTTCATGCAGAGCCGGACGATCACTTACCGGATCAGCATGACCGGCGATCTCGAGCTTCAAACCGGGCCGTTCATAGAGAATTTTAGCCAGTTTATCAAGGTTACCTTTGGCCTTTTCTGTAAGCTGGGCCAGGCCGGGAGCGAAAAGAACGTGGTTTAAATCCTGGCTGCCGTCACCCGCAAGGGAGCCCAGCAGGGCAAAAGGTGAGGTCACCGCTTTCGTGATCAGGTTGATAAATATTTTAACGATAACGCCGCCGAGACTGAACTTGGGGTCATTCAGATCGCCATGAACCGGTATGTTGAGATGGATCTCCCCCCGACGATCCCGCAGCAGGGCCACGGCCAGTTTGACCGGCAGGCTGAGGGCATCGGGACTTTCAACCTGGGTGCCGAAATCAAACTGGTCAAGAAAAATCATGTTCTCTGCTTGTAACTGCCCTTTTTCCACCTTATATTTGAGATCCAGGTACAATTTTCCCTTGCCGATGGTTTGACCGATAAATTTACCCGAATAAGGCGTAAAAGTGGTCATGCCGATACCCTGTCCGGAAATTGCCAGGTCGATAAAAAGGTTTCGGGTCAGAGGAGCGATTGAACCCTTGACCAGAACCGGTGACTGACCATTGAGACTGCCTTGGAGGTTGACGATGGACGGCTCCTGATTCCGTGACGACAACCCATTGATTTCACCCTTCAGGTCAGCCAGTTCGAGGTGAAAAACCGGCGACATGCTCTGATCCGTAAAAGAAAAGTTACTCTGGTTGATCAGTACTTTTTTCAGGGTGATGTCAAGGGGTTCCGGACGGGGCTGTTTGATTGGTTCTGGATTTTTATCCGGAGATTTTTTTGCAGCCGGTTTTTTCCCCATCATGACCTGCAGGTTGGAGCGCCCGTCCGGCAGGATCAGAATCTGGCTTTTGAGTCCGGTTGCCGTTAATTTATCCAGGGAAAATGTCAGGGGTTGAGGTTTGAAGCTGAATTTGTGCAGGGTTACATCCTGCCAGGCAAGAAATTCTGCCGTTTTTACCCCATCGACAATTTTCAATTTCCTGACGCTGGCGTTACCTTGTAAAGAGAGCTGCGGTTTTTCGGACGTTTCCTGCTTGAAATACAGTTTGCCGCTGGTCTGCAGCTGTCCATTGACCAGGACCATGTCGATATTTTCCGCCAGATATGGTTGAAAGGCCTTCAAAGGCAGCTTTTTCAGGGTAATATCCAGTTCTGCTTCCGGCGGCGTTAGTGCCAGGGTGCCGGAAACTGACATCTCTCCCGTCCGGGCCAAACCAAGATCAATCTTTATCCGGCCCTTTTCCGTCGGCCGGGTGCCCAGTTGATCCAGTTCCAGGTTGATACGGTCAGCTACCAGGGTCGCCGTGGTCTTCAGTGCCTGGTCATTTAACTCTACCTGAAAGTTTTTCAGACCGCCTTGCTGTAAAAGAACATGCCAGCCCGTGGCCTGATTGTCATTTACTGCCGGTTCAACTTCTTTATCAACTTCGGAAACATCTTTTTCCGGCGGGATAAAATCCATCAGGTTGAATTTGCCATCCGCCCGGCGCAGGATTTTCAGTATGCCGTCCCGGGCCTGACAGGAAGTGATGATGATATCCTGTTTATCAATGTCTATCCGTTCAGCGACAACCTTCAGCTCCGGCAGGGTTAGGACCCGGGTGTCATCAGGGTCGTTTACTTCAAGCGCTTTCAGCTTCAGGGTGAAGTTGTCGAGACTTGTTTCAGCTTGCTTCCCGGCTTTCTGGATGAAATTCAATTCACCATCCGCGGTTACATAGCCGCTGTTGACATTGCCGTTGAATAATTTCCGGTAATAAGGTTGATAACGGTTTATCGGCACATTTTCGAGTTTGAGGCGAGTTTTGAGTGTAAGTGGTTTGAAGATTAAATTTCCATCAACCTGCAGAGCTTCAGCGGCATCACTGGTTACTTTCAAGGTATATTCTGCCTGCTTTTCCGGTTCGTTGCTGAAATTGCTGACTTCCAGATCAAAGGGTTTATAGTTAGCGTTAAAAACCGGAGAAACACGTTCATCGTGGAAATTAAGCTTGCCATGATTGATTTTCAGGTGGCTGATGCGACAGGTGAACTTTTGTTTTTTTGTTTCTTTGCTCTCGCCTTCATGACGACTGCGTTGTTCAATTTTCTTTTCAACGGCGGCGGCAACGAAGGGCAGGTGGAAAACTCCGTCAGGCTTGAATTTAAGGTTGACGTCTGGATTTTCCAGGGTGATATCATCGATGAAAAGCTCTTCGGCCAGCAGGTTGCCTGGCCCGAATTTTATTGTTGTTTTCGGCAGATTGACAAAACGATGTTCTTCATTCTTACGGTTGCTTTCAATGATTACATCAGCCAGGGTTGCGGTTCCGGATAACTGTAGCCGGTCCGGACTGTTTGCCGGTTGCTGGAAGGCGAGTACCAGATTGGTTGAAAGACGGCCGGAAGTTACGGTGAAATTGCGTTTTCCGGGAATATAGGCGAGGTAGTAGGAAAGGTCGAGATCGGCAAAATTTATATTGAACTCGGTGTCATGAGAACTGGCGAAAGGCTTCGTCTGCCCTTTAAGTTCCAGCGGTGCTCCGTTGACCACTGCGGCAAAGGATGGTTGCACCCTGGAGTCAATAAGTTTAGGCAGGTTTGAAATGCTGGGCAGGGAAATGGTAATACTGTTTATCCAGTGAAAGGTTTTATGGGGCTGGTCGGCAAGCTCGATAATTCCGCTTTTGATTTCAATATTGTTCAGGGAGAAGTGAAAGCTTCCGGATTCATTCTTTTTTTCAGTTTTTGCTTTGGGGGCAGGCAGGAGGTCGGAAAAATTATAACTTAAATCCGCTTTCCTGACGATTTTGACATACGGTCCCGCAACTTTCAACCTTTCCAGTATCAGGGCCCGTTTGAACAGGGAAAAGGAGCTGAAATCGGCAAGCAGGTTGTCAATCTTGCAGAGGGGACTTTTATCGCTGCCGCGGCTTTTGATGACAAAACCTTCAAGCCGCAGAACCAGGGTAAAGGGATTGAACTGTACCCGGTCAATGGTGCTTTGCCGGCCAAGCAGCAAACTGAGGCGCTTTTCCGACTGGGTCTGCAGTAGCCACGGAACCAGGTAGAAGCCGGCCAGGCTGTAGAGCAGCAGACCACAGAGCAGAATGATGATGATTTTTTGCCGGCGCTTCAGTCGCGGAATCTTTTTTCCATTTTCAGTACTCATATAAAGTCTCCTGAAACAACTATACAAGGTGTAAGTTTACGAGTCAATAATGATGGCTGATTCAGTGCGATGTCAGTCGTTTTCCGCCATGATCGGCTTTTTCCTGGAAGCTTTAAGCCTCCCGTGTTTTTTCTTCTGCTCAAGCCGTCTTTTCCGGGAATTTCGGCTCGGTCTGGTGGGGATACGTTTCTTGTTGTTCCTGGCGGCGCGTTGGATGATGTCCCGCAGCCGCAGGAGTGCCTCTTCCCGGTTGGCTGCCTGGTGTCGATGCTGCTGGGCCTTGATGATAATGACCCCATCTTTGGTCAGCCGCCGGTCATGTAATTTCAGCAGCCTTTCCTTGTAGACAGCAGGCAGTGATGAGGCTTTGATGTCAAAGCGCAAATGAATGGCACTGGAGACCTTGTTGACGTTCTGGCCGCCGGCCCCCTGGGCGCGGATGGCACTAAGCTCAATTTCATGATCGGGAATGGATATTTTTTTGGAAATTATCAGCATTATCTTGTCGTTGAAATATGGTAATATTGTTGTGCAACTTTTTCAATCATGTCATCAATTGTCTATCATACCAGTTCTTATTTGACAATCATTGCCTCCAGGAGTTAATTGGTGGTAGTTTATGGATTAATACAGGAGGATATTATGGATTATGAAAAACTGATAGCATTTCACGGTCACAGTTGTCCCGGGCTGGCCATGGGATATCGGATGACGATGGCGGCGATGAGTTTTCTGGCCCAATACCGTGCCGAGGATGAGGAACTGGTGGCCATTACCGAGAATAACGCCTGCGGGGTCGACGCCCTGCAATATGTAAGCGGTTGTACCTTTGGCAAGGGGAATCTGATTTTTAAGGATTACGGCAAACAGGCATACACTTTATATTCCCGCAAAACCGGGCAGGGAGTCCGGGTGGTTTTGAACCGGGAGGCTGTGCCGTCAGAGAAAAAAGCTGATCGCCAGGCTTATATCAGCTGGTTGTTGAACGTCGATGATTCAGAGATTATCTCCTTGATTCCGGTACGGATCCGGGAGCCGGAAAAAGCCCGGATCATGGCATCCGTAATTTGTGACTGCTGCGGTGAAGCGGTGATGGAAAGCCGGATCCAGGTGGTCAACGGCAGAAAAATGTGTATTCCCTGCCACGAAAAGATGGAAAAGAATGTTTAGGCTGAGCCGCTTCATGACCATGGATTTTTTCTTATGGCAGGTATGATTTAAGCGTAGCGGGTGAGTTGTTACGATGATGAGATTATGCGTCGTTCCTTTTGTTCGGTTATAAAAAAGGGGAATGGAAAGAATTACATGCGAGTGAAATCAGTTGAGAATGTAATTGTCGGTGCCGGTCTCAGTGGCTTGTATGCCGCTTATTTGCTGGCCATGCAGGGAAAATCTTTTGTAGTATTGGAAGCGCGTGACCGCCTGGGCGGTCGCATCCTCAGCCCCCAATATGGGGAACTGCATGCTGATATGGGACCGTCCTGGTTCTGGCCGGATATCCAGCCGCGGATGGTGAAACTGGTAAAAACCCTGGGACTGAATCCATATCGGCAGTTTGAACAGGGTTTGGGGCGGTATCAGGGGCCCGGCGGTAATGTTCGCAATGTCAACGGCTATCCTATGGAACCTCCCTCCTGGCGTTTGCAAGGGGGGATGATGGCATTGATTGAAGGCATATCCAAAGATCTTTCCGCTGCGGCGATAAAGCTCAATCATCCTGTCTGCAGTATTGAAAAAATCGCTGACGGAGCCCGGGTGAGTGTCGGCAAACTGGAGCAGGAACCCATCGCCTGCTATGAGGCAAAGCAGGTGATTTTAGCTTTGCCGCCGCGGCTTATCGCTTCAACTATTCTGTTTGAGCCCGATCTTTCCGACAATCTTTGTCAGTCAATGCTGAAAATCGGTACCTGGATGGCGGGACAGGCGAAATTTCATCCTGTTTACGATAAACCATTCTGGCGGGAGTATAATCTTTCCGGCCAGGCTTTCAGCCAGCGCGGTCCAATGGTGGAAATCCATGATGGTTCCAACGGTGATGAAGGGCCTTTTGGGCTTGTGGCTTTTGTGGGGCTCCCCGCCGCCGGGCGGGGTAATAAAGATTTACTGATTGAGGCGATGCTGGTCCAGTTGGCTCTTTTGTTTGGCGACCAGGCCCAGTATCCGACGAAGTATTTTTATCAGGATTGGGCTTTTGAACCTTACACCTCCACCTATATAGATAAAGCTCCCATGCGGGAGCATCCCCATTATCATCCACCGGCGGGAAAATCGAGTATCTGGGATGGAATTATCCACTTTGCGGGGACGGAAACGACCGAAGATCAAGGCGGCTACCTGGAGGGCGCCCTGGCGGCCGCTGAGCGGGCTGTTCTCAGTTGTCATGGAGGATAATCGGGCTGCCCTTTTCCAGCAGCTTGCGCCGGGCGTCCATATAGTCCTGAATCTGCTGCTGGATATTGACGGCCTCCTTTTCATCCACGGTGAAGACATCGTAGCTGCCATGGAGGGTTTTTGAGGTCACCAGCACCTGCTTGCGCCTGGCTGCCTGGTATGGTGGTTCACATGCTATGGTCTTGATCTTGTGAATGCGGTTGATCTCAACCGAAGCAATGCCTGTATCGCCGTTGCAATCGGTGGTTTGGAAGGTTATCATATAGCTGCTGCCGGCGCTTGCCGAAATTACAGTGAACAGTAGCAGGAAAAGGGCTGCCAGGATTGTTCTGATCATCTTATCCTCCTTCAAGGAATTTTTACTGGCCTTCTGAACAGTAATAAGGTGTTCTGTAAATTAAAAGCAGTAGTTTATCTAACGGCTGCTCTTAAGGATTACCAGAGACTTCGAACATTTTCATAAGCAAGAATTCTTTCGTCTTTGGTCAGGATGGTGGCATTTTCCTCCCGTGCCGTTGCGACAATAATTTGATCAACTGGATCATGATGAAAAGGTTGGGGGAGTATCGTTGAGCGATATGATAAAACGGGGGAGAGGGGAACCAGCCTCAGTTTTGGCATCTTGAGGGCAGTATGTATCCAATCCGCCGGATTACAGGAAATGCCGATTCTTTCTTTCTCAATAAGTTTGCTGAACTCCCACGGGGAAATTGCGGATAAAAGCATCTCATCATACATGTTTGCATTGCCAATGATTTCTTTAACCCTGGGCGATAACTTTTGTGGATTCATATTCCACCAGATCCAGGTATGGGTATCGAGCAGGTATATCATTTGCAGGCTTCCCACATTTCTTCACCCAGAGGTGAAATGATGTCTTTTTCAAAAACAAGAGCACCAGAAAGTTTGCCCGGTTTGGGGTTTATGTCAGTATGGCGGTAAGGCGTTATTTGCGCTAATGGTTTCCCGCGTTTTGTTATAACAATAATTTCCTGCGTTTTAGCGACTTGATCCAGAATTTTCAAAGCATGCGATTTGAATTTGCTTATCCCCATGGTTTTCATGTTGTCACCTCCTTACTATAAATAATATAATAGTCAATTGAAATGGCCAAGTCAAGGGCAAAAGAAAAGAAGTGAAGGGTCACATCCTAAATATTAAATATTCAGACAGGAATAACCTTAAAAAAATATAAACAAAATACTCCGGTAATATCATTGGTGATTTTATAGTCAGCAAGGCCATAAAAAGGGGTTGGGCAATTAAGCCTAACCCCTTGATTCTACTGGTGCGCCCAGGATGATTCGAACACCCGGCCTTCTGATCCGTAGTCAGACGCTCTATCCAGCTGAGCTATGGGCGCAATTTTGATTGTCTTGGAAAATAATTACTGTTTCTGTTGCCATCCGTCCAGTTTGAAAGCGTAGCGTTCATGATTGAAAGTATGCACCTCAGGGAATTTACTGAACAGCCAGCCGGTAAAAATTTTCTTGTCGTTTTCAATAACCTCGAAATTTACTGCCGGATTGTCGGGGTTGTTGGAATTTGAAGTCATCCCGAATGAGTTCATGGCAAAATCAGGCAGAAAATGCAGCACCATGATGCTGAGCGATGAGTTGGGAATTTTGTAGGTGTCACCAATTTTGATCGTCACCAGCTCATCAGTCTTACTCTGCTTGTCGGTTATTTTGATGCTGACACTTTCCCAGGTTTTTTCCACCATTTCCGGAACTACAACCGCGTGGGAGCGTTTTTCGCCGGCGTGGGGATTGGTTTGGGTAGCCAGGCTGCCAAGATGTTGACCGTCCTTATCTCCGCCCGCCGGGCATGGTGATGACGGTTTGGTTGCCGCGGCGGTTTTCTGTTCCGGAACCGGATTTTTGGCTTCTTCCTTATTGCAGGAAGCCAAGCCGATAATGGCGGTACAACACAGGAGAATAAAGCCGAAGCGCAAGGAATCATTGAATAATTTCATGGGTATATACCGTTACTGTCAGTGTGTATTGTCTTTGTTTTCAGGGATGACTTCACTATCATTATTTCAACTAAATGGCAAGAGATAAAATCTACATAGTGGTCGAAAAATATCAATCGGGAAGGCCCATAAACGTGTATCGTTCAGCAGCTTCAATATTGGTACAGGCCCGATTGAAAGCGTATTTCTGGCCGATAAGGTAGACTTTCTTTTCAGCCCTGGTAATGGCGGTATAGAACCAGCGGTTGTTGAGCATGATAAAATGGCTGTTGGTCAGGGGGATGGCCACATATTTATACTGGCTTCCCTGTGATTTATGTACCGTCAGACAGTAGGCGATATCAATGATGTCACGGATGTGGTCAAAATTATAGCGCACAACACTGTAATCAGGATAAAGAACATAAAAAACCTCGTTATCGTGATCGATCTTTCTGATGATACCGACGTTGCCATTGAAAATCCGCCTGGTGGTGAAGTTGATATGTGGCCGGCTCAGCAGGCTGGGGGAGTAGGGTGCGGTATCCATATCCTTGTTCTGCAGGTGCACGACCTTGTCGCCTTCACGAAATATCGCCCCGTAACGTGATATCGGATTCTGTCCATGGCGGTTGAAAATATCCTGCAGGGCGATATTGAGGGCTTCGGTTCCCAAAAGGCCTTTTCTCAACGGGGTCAGAACCTGGAAGTCCCAGGCGGGATGTTCCAGCTTATGGGTTGCCTTGCGGGCCAGCTCAAGGATTTTTTGTTGAATTTTTTCATTATTTTCTTCCCGGACCTGTTTCATCTCCTGTTCTGATAAACTCTTGCGCAGCGCGAAATAGTTGGGAATATCCTGGCTGGTAAAAGAAAAATCCCGGTATGTTTTCTCATACTCCGGCGGCATTTTGCCGGTGCGGATGATGTTGGCAAAATAAACCAGCACGCTTTCGGCGTCCTGGCGGTAAATCTGGGTCAGGGATATATGGCTCAGGAACGGTTTGCTCAGCAGGTCCCCGAAAATATTGCCGGCGCCGATGGGCGGCAGCTGAGCTGGATCACCGACCAGGATCAACAGGGTTTCCTTATCTATTGCCAGTACCAGGCGGTAGAAAAGCTGGAGATTGACCATGCCGGCTTCATCGAGGAGGACGACCTTGTAGGGCAGGGGGTTTTCGGCATTATATTCAAAATTATTTTCACCTTTATACTTCAGCAGCGTATGGATGGTAAACGCTGGAAAGCCGGTCAGTTTCCTGATTCTGGACGAGGCCATGCCGGTGAAAGCGCAGCAGACCATTTCTTCCCGCCGGCAGAACAGCTCAGCCAAAAGTTCCAGAATAGCCTTGGAGATGGTGGATTTTCCGGTGCCGGCATAGCCGGAAAGGGCGTACAGCCGCTGGTGACCGGTGCCGATCCGTGCAAGAATTTCCCGCTGCTGGGGTGAAAAACTGATATCCAGATTTTTTTCAGACCGGCTGATAAACGATTCCACCCGGGATTGCAGGGCCAGCGGGGGAAAATTTTCCCCTGATTTCTCCCGAAAAATATTCAGCAGCCGATCTTCCATGAACTTATAGGCCGGCAGGCAGGCTTTCAGCTCAATTGCCTGTTGTTGGGGTTGTTGATCAGTGAAATTGATGATTGAATTTTCCTGGCTGCCGCCGGTCAGAAGCAATTGGTCGGCCGTGCACATCTGGTCAAAGGTGTCTTGGATTGCCGGCGGGCTGAGCTGTGGTTGTTCTTCAGTATTCAAAAGCTCCATTACCTTTTTTTGCAGCTCAGCAGCCGGCAGGTAGGTGTGGCCGTCGTTTTCACCGGCCTCCATGAGCAGGTGAATGACGGCGGCCTGGATTCTGAAGGTCGAATCGTATGGTATTCCCAGCCGTGATGCAATATCGTCGGCGGTTTTAAAGCCGATTCCCCTGATTTCAGTGAGCAGGTAGGGGTTTTCCTGGATTTTTTTGACCGCGTCATTCTCAAAATGATTGTAAATTCTGACGATCAGGTTGGGGGTGATGCCATATGGCAGCAGGTAGGTGGCCAGTTCCCGGATATCCTTCTGTTTTTCCCAGGAAGTTTTTATCTTTGCCAGTTTTTTTTCTTTTATGCCCTTGAATTCCAGCAGCCTTTCCGGTGTTTTCTCAATAATTTCAATCAGCTGACTTTCGCCATAATGGTCGATCAGCCGTCGTGACGTTTTCTCCCCCAGGCCTTTCACCACCTTGGCAAGAAAATAATAAAGGCGATTGGTGAGCAACGTGGCCTGGTCAAAAACGAACTGGTAGCCGTATTTGCTTCGCTGCCAACCTCCCTGGAACTGGTACTCGGTTCCAGTCAGATTGGCTCCGGTAACAACTTCCGGGATAATGCCGACGGCGGTTACCTGGCGGTTTTTCAGAATGCCGCGCAGGACCACATAACCGGTTTCCTGGTTAGCGTAGGTGATTCGTTCTATTTTTATCTGGATGGTTTCCATCTGGACCGGGGAAAAAATTTCCTTTGCCGATAATTTGGTTAGGCTGTTGGGGTAATAATCAATTGTTCTCAACTTTCTGACTTGCATTGCCAGGGACATATTAGCAGGATGTTCGGGCTTGGTTCATAGCCTGTCTGCCGACAGGCAGGCGGTATTGGCCGCCGAACGAATCACACGACGGGATTCGCGGCGGACGCCTCGGAAGCCGGCCTGTCTGCGTGCGGCACGCACAGGCAGGCCATGGACGGCCGGCGAGAATGAGCGAGAGCCATGCCGGAACATCCCCTGGAGATTTCTTTCGCTGTTTTTAAAGAGCAACTTAGAAAGTTGAGAATTATTGTTTAACATGTTTTTTCCTCCTGTACAAATTTTACGATTGCTGACCTGGTTGACTGAATTAAGTTTGCCGGCTATGGTGGATTGTAAGCAGCAATAATCAGTCGCCTATTTTCCAGCATGAGAATCCGGTCGGCAATTAGTTGAACCTGCTCCCGGTAGAGAGATACAACCAGCAGGGTACAGGTTTTTTTCAAGCTGATCAGCAGCTTTTCAATGACTTCGCCGGCCTCAGCGTCAAGGGAAGATGTGGGTTCGTCGAGCAAGAGAATTTCCGGTTCCAGAATCAAAGCCCTGGCAATGCAGAGTCGCTGCTGCTGACCGCCGGAGAGGTTTCCGGCATCGTGATCCAGCCGGTCACAAACCTCGTCCCATAAAAAAGCCTGCCGCAATGCTTTTTCAATCCTTTCATTTACCTCTTTTTTATCCTTGATGCCGGTCAGTGAACGGGGCAGAAGAACCATGAAAATATTCTGCAGGTGGCTGGCTCCCATTGCCGGCGCACTGAGGCGTATATCAAGGGGGACATCTTCCAGCGCCCCCTGGGTAGACCTGAGTAGGTATGGCAGGACCAGAAAAGCCAGTGACAGGGCGGAAATCAGCAAGCTGGGATATAATTGCTGAAAAAAAATAGCGGTGGAGAAAGATTGTTACTGACAAGCCAAATAAACCGATGACGATAGAAGGGATAAGCTATAATGCCGGAATTCTAGAATTTTATTGATTTATTGATTTATTTGCAGTAATGAATTATATGGATTGAGAAATTTTCAGCAGGAACAAAATAAAATGCCAACAGACAATAGTGGCAGTCTTAATACTGCAAATAACAAATGCCCGTCTGACTATACCAAGCAGATCATCTTTTCAATCCGCAGGCTCATTCAGGCGAATGGGCTTTATACCAAGGAATTAAATAAAAAATTTCAGCTAAGCGCGGCCCAGCTCAACTGTATTTCAACCCTTTATGAGCATGGCCCTTTGCCTCCATCTAAAATCGCCAACCATATGATGGTCAAATCCAGCACTGTCACCGGAGTTGTCGACCGCCTGGAAAAAAAAGGTCATGTTAAGCGGTTGCGAGACTCTCCTGATCGCCGCGTGATTATCATTCAGCTTACTGAAACCGGAGAGAAGTTGGCCAAAAATGCCCCACCCCCTATCCAGCAAAAAATCATAGACGGTTTAAAGCAAACTGAAAACAGCAAAAAAAAGCAGATCGCACATTCCCTGAACATGCTGACCGACATGCTTGATGTCCGGGATCTGGAAGTTAAGTAGCACTACATGTTTTGTTTTCTCCTTGATTGCTGAGACTGCCTTTAGCTCTTGCCCCCTGAATTTATAAAAAATCCTTTACAAAAAAACCTGCTTATGTTAGTTTCAGTTAAAATAATTTAGGCTGAGAATCTTTTCCATACGAAACAAATTTTGCTTCTCTGCGGAAAAAACTGCTGATACAAGACAATCTTAAAGTGAAAATTATCCCGATCATAGAAAAAGATGGGCTGGCCAGACGCCTGGGTGGTGATGAATACAGCAATATTTCCCGTTCCACCAGGTTAAAAGTAGAAAAACTGCAAACGGTATTTGAAGAATTTGTCAAACCTTCTCTGTTCCATCAGAACGTGGGGGTCGATTCGGTGGAGAAGGGAACCGTTCATCTTGAAGACGGGCTGGAATTTAAAAGTCCCAAGCTCTCGGAAATATTAAAAAACTCTGATGATATTACCTGCTATATTGCCACTTTGGGAGATGGTGTCGAAGGCGAAATCGAGCGACTCATGAGCAGAAAGCGCATGGCGGAAGCATATATCTTAGACGCCATGGCATCCGTGGCTGTCGATAATATGGTGTCCACGTTTCGTCATCGCCTTAATGATGAATATAAAAACCAAAACAAACAGCTAACCGTGTGTTTCAGTCCGGGATATTGTGACTGGCCTCTTATAGAACAGAAAAAACTATTTAAATTATTAGACTCTCAGGATGTTGATGTTGAGCTGAACGATTCATGTCTGATGACTCCCCGTAAGTCTATTTCGGGTGTATTTGGCATCCAGTCTGACACCAAAAACAGCAAGATACTTTACAGTCCTTGCTGGGACTGCAACAAGACGGATTGTCCGGCAAGAAGGGCTCCTGAGAGAGAACCAGAGAGAGAAAGGGAAAAAATATGAATGTCCGAAAGGGGTTAAACGGCGGTCAGTATAAGCCGCTAAGCGATGGCGATGTGGAAAAAATACATCAAACAAGCCTTAAAATCTTTTCTGAGGTTGGCATACAGGTGAAATTTACGGAAGCCCGGGAGCTGTTTAAAAAGGCTGGCGCTACCGTTGACGAGGAAACCAAAATTGTCAGATTCAGTCCCGAGCTGGTTATGGAACTGATCAAACCGGCACCTTCCGTGGTTAATCTTTGCGGCCGGGATGACAGCGGCCTACTGGATTGTGAAATCGGCGGCAATAAGGTTTATATGGGAACCGGAGGTACCGCCCTTAATGTCCTGGAACCCGGAGATGAAACCGCCCGACGGTCAAAGCTTGAAGACATCAAGAATATGGCCCGGATGGTGGATAGTTTGGACAATATACACTTTTACATGCTCAATGTATACCCCAACGATCTGCCGGTTGAAAGGGTTGATGTGAACCGGTTCGGTGCCGCCTTGAACAAGACCCGTAAGCATATAATGGGCGGGGTTTACACTTTGGAAGGGATTAGAAATGTGATTAAAATGGCGGAGATAATCGCCGGTTCCCCGGAAAAGCTCAGACAGCGTCCATTCATTTCCATGGTAACCTGCAATATCAGTCCGTTTATGCTTGATGAAAGCTATGGTCGCTTAGCTATAGAGGTTGCCAGGCAGGGAATACCCGTGGTTGTACCGGCAGAACCACTTTGCGGTTCGACGGCGCCCATTACGCTGGCTGGCAATCTGGTAGTCCAGACCGTGGATACCCTGAGCATGATTATGCTCACCCAACTGATAAATCCGGGAACGCCGGTGTTATATGGATGCATATCTACGATCAGCGATCTTCGCGACATGAAATATTTGTCAGGCGCGATTGAAATGGGTTTAATGAATGCTGCTTCAGCTCAGATGGCACACTTCTACAACCTTCCGTTATATTCTACCGCCGGCATGTCTGATGCCAAAGTCAACGATTCCCAGTCCGGCTATGAATCAGCATTAACCGGTTTAATGGCGGCTCTGGCCGGTGCTAACTATATTCATGATGCTGCCGGTTTCCTGGAATTCTGCATGACGGCTTCGTATGATAAGCTGGTGATAGATAACGAAATAATCGGCATGGTGATGCGGGCGGTGGAGGGAATCACCGTCAATGAGGAAACCCTGGCCTTTGAGGTGTTCAAAAAAGTCGGGCCGGGGGGACATTTTGTTTCCAACCGCCACACGCGTAAATTTATGCGCAGCGAACACTACCAGCCTCAACTCAGCGATCGAAACAATCGGGAAACCTGGGAGGAAGAAGGGGCGAAAAATCTTCAAGTTCGAGCGACGGAGAAAGCCAGGGAAATTCTGGCACGGCCTGAAGAGTCGGTGCTTACAGCTGAAACACGCGAGCTGATCCGCAAAGAAATTCCCGGTCTCCAGACCGATATAATGTAAAGAGGAAGGTAAATATGATTATCATCGGAGAAAAAATTAACGCCACCCTTTCTGCCGTAAAATCCATCATTTTGAATCGGGAGACCGAAAAGCTTATTTCTCTGGCAAAAGAACAGGCCGCCGCCGGGGCTGATTTTATTGATGTAAATGTGGGTACCGGCGTGGGATCTCTTGAAGATGAAATTAAATCTATTCAATGGGCAATTGAGAACATTCAGGAACAGGTTGATACCCCGATCTGTATTGACAGCGCCGATCCGAAAGTGATGGTTGCCGGACTTGAAACCCTGGATAACAAAACGGCCATGATCAACTCCGCCAAGGCCGAGAAGTCTAACCTGGAAAAAGTATTACCCCTGGCCGCCGAACATGATTCTTTTCTCATTGCCCTGGCAATGGATGAAGACGGCATCCCGAAGACAGTAGAAGGCAGGCTCAAGTGTTGCGGAACAATTCTCAACGCCTGTGAAAAACATGGTGTTTCTATAGAAAATGTTTATATTGATCCCCTGGTCATGCCGGTCAGCACTGATATAAATTCCGGGATGGTAACGCTAAAGACCCTGGCCGCCATCAAGGAGCAATTTCCCGGAACCCGAACGGTAACCGGCCTGTCAAATGTATCCTATGGTTTACCCGAACGACACCGGGTTAATATTGCCTTTCTGCTCATGTGTCTTTCAGCCGGGCTGGATGCGGCTATTGTCGACCCCCTGGACGAAGAATTGATGGCGGCGGTAAAAACAGGTGAGGCCCTGGTCGGAAAAGATCGACATTGCCGTCGGTATATGCGGGCTTTCCGAAATTAAAAAATCAAGAAACTCAAGGAGGATATAGTGATTGAATCATACCGACAAGGTGTATTGGTCAACCCCTACGAGCGCTTGAGCCAGGATCAGGTGAAATGGCTCGATCAAGCGTCATTAGACATCCTGTCCGATCCTGGTATCTGGTGTTATAACGAACGAACAGCCAGGCTTTTCAAAGACCATGGAGCTCAAGTCCGGGAAGAAAAAGATTTGGATACACCCTGCTGGAGGGTAAGTCTGCCGGCGGGACTGGTTAAAGAAGCCGTAGCCAAAGCGCCTTCCCGGATTGTTTTAGGCGCCAGAAAGCCTGAAAATCGCTTGCTTGTTGATAGTGAAATTCCCCGGGCTTATTTTGGTTCAGGGTCGGAGGCTAATATCTGGCTCGATGCGGAAATGCAAACTTTTGTCAGCGAAAAGGACAGCTCCGTCAAAGTAAAAGTACCCCGATACACGGAGCATCGTGGCAGTACCGCCTTGCTGAGTCGGGCGGCAAAGCTCTGTGACCGATTGGAAAATCTCGATTTTTTTATCCGGCCATTAAATATCCAGGATCCCGGGATTACCGTAGACAATCATGATGTAAACAAATTTTTTGCCAGCCTCAATAACATCACCAAACATGTCCAGGCCGGTTTGACCAGTCTGGAGCGTTTAGATGATGTTTTAACTATGGCCGAAATCATCGCCGGGGGGGAAAAGGCCTTAAGAGACAATCCGATTATTTCCTTTATTGCCTGTGTTTTCAAAAGCCCGCTGCAAATCGTGGATGACACCGCGGAAAAGGTATTTGCTGTTGTTGAAGCGGGGCTGCCGCTGGTTATTTCTTCTTCACCTCAGGGAGGATCATCAGCGCCCATCCAGGAATCGGGAATGGTTGCCCAGATTAATGCCGAAATCCTGGCCGGCATTACCCTGACCCAGCTCATAAGAGAAGGAGCGCCGGTTCTTTACGGCAGCGTTGCGGTAAGAGCTCGTCTGGATGATCTTTTTGACCTTTATGGCTGCCCGGAATTCAACCAGTATAATATCGACTGCGTTCAATTAGCCCGCCACTATCAAGTACCGTGCTATTCAAGTGCCGGCGTGGGTGATGCCAAGGTGCCGGGGATGCAGTCCATGTTCGAGAAAATGTTTACCCATCTTTACATGGCAATGAGCGGAGCGCAGTATATACATTACGCCTTCGGGCTTTTGGATCGGACCAATTGCTTTTGCCCGCTGCAGGCGGTTCTCGACAATGAACAGATCGGAAAAGTCAAGCATTGTCTCAGGGAACCCAAAATTGATTCAACAGAAATTAACGACGCGCTCAAGATGGTGAAAAAGGTCATGGCTTCAAATCATCGACTCTATACCCGGCATGCACGCAAGGCCATGCACCGCGGGGATGTTTCCGATCCATATCGATTTGAAACTGGAGATATGGAGGATAAAGTCATCGAAAACGCACTTGATTATATGGCTCAACTGGAGGCTGAACCAGCCCCACATCTGGACCCCGAGGTAGTGGAGCGAATATATGAGCAGGTCCCAGGTCTACTGCCGGGCCTGAAAACAATATAATGGGAATTTCCGATAACAACATAATAGATTACGGGAGGAATGATTGATGGACACAAATGAACTTCTGGAGAAAATAGCTTTAAATGTAGTGCAGGGAAGAGTGGAAGCTGAAGATGAAGGCTTTGATCAGGGGATGGAAGGTCAGCCCGGAGTAACTGAGCTGGTAACTGAGGCCCTGAAGCAAGATATAGACCCGAAAAGAATATTAATGGAATCACTAACCAACTCCATGCAGAAGGTCGGGGAGAAATTCGAAAAAAATGAGTACCTGATTCCGGATATGCTGGCTTCGGCCGAATGCGTAGGCGTGGCCATGGATATGCTGTCACCTTATCTTGTAAAGGCCGGGGTGAAGAGCAAGGGCAAATTTGTTATTGCTACCGTAAAAGACGACTTGCACGACATCGGGAAAAACATTGTTGCCATCATGTTAAAAGGTGCCGGCTATGATGTTGTTGATTTGAAAACTGATGTCAGTACGGAGCGGATCATTAAGGCTGTTAAAGAGAATAACGCTTCGTATTTAGGCCTTTCGGCTCTTTTAACCACGACCATGCGCAACATGGAAGATGTCATCAAGGAGCTTAAGAAAGAAGGCCTTCGAGATAAGGTTAAGGTTCTTATTGGTGGTGCCCCGATTTCGCAGGAATTTGCCGACCAGATCGGCGCCGATGGTTACGGCAAAGATGCCTTTCAGACCCTTGAAATTATGAAAAAATATGAACAGGAGAAAGCGGCATGACACAAGAGGGAGAAGAAAAGGCATATACCCAGGCACACGGCACGGGAAGGTATGAAAAGGCAAGTGGGCTGACTGGAAAATATGACAATGTTCGCCGGTTTTGGGAAGATAAAAGTACGGCTATTTTTCTGCGCCCGGCCCTGAATAACCTGGTGGAACGAAAGAGAAGAGAACTTGAACGAATACGTATTCTTGATCTGGGTTGCGGCAGCGCTGATGGCTACGATCTGTTGATGAATGTAACCACTAAAGATCCCGGCCTGTTCGAATACGTCACTGACGCCATCACTCCGGATATGTTGCAGGAATATGTCGGGACTGACATTAACGCCGATCTTCTGCAGCAGGCTGAAGAACATATCGGACACCTGCCGAAAACACGATTTATTCAAACAGACATGTCAAACGGCCTGGCGTCCGAGGTAACCGAAAACCCTCCATTTGACATGTATTTCAGTTCCTACGGTACCTTCTCGCATTTCAATGATCAACAGGCTGCGAAAATAATTACCGATATTGCCCGCCACGCGCCGGATCAGGCGATTTTTATAGGGGACTGGCTGGGTCGTTATACCTGTGAATGGCAGGACCTGTGGCATCATCCCGCAGACGAAGAATATTTTATGGACTATCGCATTTCCTACATTTATTCCGAAGATGAACGGGATCAAATGGATATCGCCTCCTTCCCGCTGCGACTGACAACCAAAGATGAAATAATGAAAATCATCGAACAGGCGTCAAAGGAATCAGGGGTGACGATCGAGCCGATCAAGTTTTTCGATCGTTCCATCTTCAGCGGGCGTCACATGGACACCAGGGAATACAACGCCAATAGCCCAAAATTACGGTACCCGTTGAATTCACTTTTTGAGGGTTATGTTCGCACAGATCTTGAAAACCTTCTGGTCGATTATGTCCCGCGACCGGGATTTGATCATCTTAACAATTTTTATGAAAAGTTATTCATGTGCAGCAACACCCTGGTAAACTATACTATTTCACTGCTCAGCAATTATGACGCAGAAGATAAAGTGCCGGATGATCAGCCGAAAATCATGCCATATTACCCGGATTCCCTTAAGGAAGTCATGGAAACCATGTACAGAGTCATTAAAGGAATCGGCTGGGTTCCCATGGGTGATGTTCGGGCCAATCTCATTGAGCCGCACCTGGGCTATTCTCTTCGCAAGCTCGAAATGGACCTGCAGCCGGGAACCGGATTTGGCCACGGAATAGTGGGAATCTTTGAAATAAAAAAATGATGCATGGAGATTAAATAAGATGAGTGGTTTCGCGGTAATATATAATCAATCAGACCATGCTGAGTTGGAAAAGATGTTTCAGGTGATTGGCCATCGAGGTCCGTATCTATCCGGAAAATTTGCATCCAAACAGGTACTGATGGCCCAGAACTATCTAAAAGCTGATCTTTGTTTGCTGAATGATGATTTTCCGGAACCGGATGAAAATCAGATACCGGTCTTCAATTCCAAATCACCGGATATTAGAATCTGTTACGATGGCCAGCTGGGAAACTGGAGCAAACTGGCAGAGGCCAATGGGGTAGCAGATGGTCCGCTCAGGGAAGAACGCCTGTTTTTGCAGCTCTACAAGCAATATGGTCAGCGGATGTTCGATCATCTGGACGATGCCATTTTTGCCTTCGTGATCTCCGATGGTAAAAATCTGTTTGCGGCTCGAGATCTTTTAGGCATCAAGACCCTTTTTTACGGCCGCAAAAACGGGACGCTTTATCTGTCTTCCGAACTTAAAAGTCTGGTCGGAATTACTGATGATATCCATGAATTTCCGCCGGGACATTACATGGACAATACCGGTACTCTTTTCCGGTTTGCCGAACTCCCGCGGACTACACCTGAAGTCCTTCATCGGGATGTAAATGAAATAACCGCAACCATCAGAGACATAATCCAGCGCAGTTTCCAGAACCGAATACACTTTGATGTCCCGACCGCAAGCCTGCTCAGCGGCGGTGTCGACAGCAGTGTAATTGCCTGGATAGCCGGTAACGCTTACCGGGAAACCTTCGGCAAAAATGAACGCCTGAAAACCTTTGCCCTGGGAGTGGGAGAAACTGAAGACATTGCCTGTGCCCGCATAATGGCTGACCATATCGGCTCCGACCACCATGAATTGATTGTCGATCTTGACCAGATTCTGGCGGCATTACCAGAAGTAGTTCGGCAGCTGGAATCCTTTGATCCGTCTTTGGTAAGAAGCTCGGTGTCGAATTATCTCATCTCTAAATATGCCCAGGATCAAGGAGTGGAAACCCTCCTTTCCGGGGAAGGCGGCGATGAAATCTTTTGCGGCTACTTGTATCTTAAGGATTTTCCCTCTGAAGAAATATTCACGCAACAAATGAGATGTATTGGTTTTTTACACAGTAATGCTTCATTACGCCTTGACCGCATGAACCTCTCTCATTCCATCCGGGTTGTCGCTCCTTTGATATCCGGCGAGCTGTTCAACTATGTCATGGGTATTCCCGCTGAATACAAGCAAAAACCGGAAGGGGATCAAAAAATAGAAAAATGGATTTTCAGAAAAGCTTATGAAAAATTGCTGCCTGAAAAAATCGTCTGGCGGCTCAAACAGGAATTTTCTCAAGGATCCGGGTCGGCTGATGTGCTTCCTGAATATTTTGAAACGGCGATTAAAGATAAAGAGTTAAAAGAGGTTCAGGCCGGTTACCCCATGGTCCGAAGCAAAGAAGAGCTGTATTATTTTAAAATTTTCACCGAGCATTTCGGCAAAGGGCAAGCGGTGGAAACAGTCGGCCAGTGGGTTTGCCTGTAAAACGTATAATCAAAGTTCTGGATGGCGAGATACATATGAAACCGTCTTATCGAACTGCAACTTTTCGGACGTTTTTATTTTCACTGCTGGTTTTCTTTATCTGCAGTGCAAATTCAGGAATATGCCAGGGGTGGGGCAAAAATGAAATATGGCTTCTGCCTGATTCCTCTTTTGCTGTAGTTGAGGTGAAAGATGGCCGGAAGATAAGGCACTGCCCCCATCATGATGCCAATGGCAGCTTAGACGTGGAACAGCTGATCTATGTGCTTGGCGCTCTTGACAATGAGGAATGGGTTGATCAGAAAAACAGAAAGACGGCCGAAAAGCATTTAACCAATCATTATGATAAATTTATCGCCGGGGTTATGAAAAAGGGGCTGCATGGTTCAGTCAATATAAACCGGGCCGGATTGACGGAGTTAGTTGCTCTTCCCCGAATCGGGCCGGTGCTGGCGGTAAAGATTATCGCGTACAGAGAAGCGCATTATTCTTTTATAAGCATCGAAGAGATTAAGAAAATTGATGGAATCGGCCCAGGCACTTTTAATGCCATCAGGTATTATATCAGGACGGGGGGACGTTCATAAGATTATAAGTTTATCAAATTTTTCGTCCTCCAACCACGCTCTGCCGCCAACTCTTCCCCGTGGTTTACAGCTTGGTTCACCGCCGGCCGGCTGACAGGGAGTTCAAGCCGACAAAACTGCCGTTATTATCCTCGGCCAGCCGGCGCATCAGCGCCGCAAAACGGACCACATTCCTCTCCGCTCCTCCCTGCTTGAAAAGCACCGGAAAACCCACCGCGTGGATACGCACCAATCTCTGGCCGTGACGACCGCCGCGATTTATCGCGTCTACCGTATCCACCACATCCTGAATGGCTCCCCGGGAAAAATCATCGCCGAAGACGTAAATAGAGATGCGTTTGCCGGGGGTGTGAAAACGACGAATGGCCCTGATCACTCCCTCCACTGGACTTGAGTTGGAAAAGGGCGCCCAGGAGGCCAGTCGTCCGAGGATCGATCGGCGCCGGGCCGGACTGTCGGTAATCCAGCGGCCGGCGTACTGGGAAAACATGTAATCCCCCATGTCGTTCATTACCTGGATACCTTTTACTTTGGGATAGATGGTGAGGATTTCCTCCATTTTTCCGCGGACCAGAGGCCAGGCGAAACGCTGCATGGAACCGGAAGTGTCGATAACAAAAATAATATATTCACTGTCCACGGGAATGCCGCCGATGGCGCTGTCCGGCACCGGCGCCGGAGTGTCCTGCTGCAGGCGTCGCATCTCCTCGGTGAGGTTTTGACGGGCAGTCTGCAGCTGGGTCTCGATCCTGGTCTGGGCGGCAAGATCCATGCTCGCGGTTTTGTATTGCCCCTCGATTACCGACAGATCGCCCCGCAGGCGGGCAAGTTTTTCCTGTTCTTCGGAGAGCTGCTGCTCCCTGGCGGGCAATTCCCGGTTCAGTATGAGCGTTTCACCGCGAATTTCATGGATCTCCTGCTCCAGTCTGGCTACCAGCCCGGTCAAATCGACGCTCATTTTTTCAATCACCATGGGTTCGGAGCCCTTGAGGATCACCAGCAGCAGGATGATTGCCCCGAAACCACAGGAAACCACATCAAGAAATGAGAGATTGAATACCGTGATTGTGCGCCGCTGTTTTTTCATGGCCAGTCCCCCGTGGGGGTGAAGAATGAACCTCTGGTGTTCACGGCCAGCTTCCAGAACAGGGCGGCGGCCAGGGGGTCGCCTTCCATGGGAAAAAGGATAGTATTTACGGGGACATTATCCGGCAGTTTTTTGATGGCCTGCCGGAAAAACCTGACCCTTTGCTCTCCGGAAACGGTGTTTCCGCGGGGCCGGTTTTCTCCCTGGGTGGGCAGCCCGTCGGTGAGCAGGATGATATTGTCCGGTGGCGGTACCAGGGTGGCGGCGGCGGAAAATACATTTTCAAGGCTGGTGCCGCCGGCCGGGATTATCTGGTTCAGTCGCCTGATCATATCGTTGACCCGGGTATTGTCGGTGGCGGCAATCCATCCTCCGGAAGAAGGTTCGGCCAGCGGTTTCGGCCCGGTGGCAAAAGGAATGATCTGCAGTTTGGCTGCCGGCGGTACATTGGCCACCAGCCAGGCAACGGTCTGCCGGACCTGCCGCCATTTTGGCGCCAGTTTTTTGGCGGCATCATCCATATTGCGGCGGCGGATAACATTGACAATGCTGCTGTCCAGCATGGAGGCCGAGGTGTCCACCAGCAGCAGGATCCGCCGGCCGCCAAGTTTAAGACCGGTGAGATACTGCCTGTGACCCTCGCCTTCAAACCGACGTACCTGTTGACCACGGTTCTGATCCGCCTTGATTTCCGCTCCCAGGCGGCGATGTTCCGTATCCTGCGTTTGCAGATCTGACTGCAGCTTGTTGACATGTTTTTTCTTCGCCAGGGTCTGCCTTTGCAAATCGGCCAGTTCGGCGCGCAATTTCCGGATATGGACAATTACCTGCTGTGCCCTGCCTCTGGTGGTAATTATCTCCTTGTCGGTCTGTTCCAGGCTGTTTTTTACCTCTGCCAGATGTTTCCGGCCCGCCGCCGCCCGGCGTTCAAGCCTGGTCACTTCCGCCCGCAGGTCTTCATGGGTTTTACGCCGCGAACTGATGGTGTTGGCGTTGATCAGCAGCACCAGCAGGACTACGGCCCCGAAGCCGCAGAACATGATGTCCAGAAAGGCAAGGTTGAATGAGGAAAATTCGCGACGCCTGAGTGCGGACATGGCGTAAACTTAATCTCCGGGATGAATGCGCAGCCGGGAAATCAGGCTCTGGTCACAATAGCTTTCCGTGTCAAGTACCAGACGTTCCTGCATGAGCTGCAGTTGATGAATGAAAAACATCAATACAATGGAAATAACCAGGGCGATGAAGGTTGAGTTGAAGGCGACTCCAAGGTTCTGGGTGACGCCGGTGATGTCACCTTCCACGGCGCGGTTGGCCTGGGACAGGGCGGCGCCGATGCCGCGTACCGTGCCGATGAAGCCCACCGAGGGAATGGCCCAGGCAATATAACGGATGGTAGACAGTTCGGATTCCAGCCGTTCGCCTTCGGACTCACAAACGCTGCGCAGGGCGGTGGCCGAATCCTGAACGTTGCGGGTGGCGGCAAAACGGCCGATGGCGGTGCTCAGGGCCCGGGGTAGAAGAAAATCGCGGCTGCCGGCCGGCAGTTCATCAATTCTGTTTTTCAACTCCCTGGTATCTTCCGGGCCGATGGGCAGCCCTCCCGGCAGTTGCAGCAGATCAACCTCAAGCTGCTGTTGCTGCCGATAGACGGTGACGCCCTTGTAGGCCAGGATGGTCAGAGCCCAGAGCATCAGGACCAGGCAGGTCTCCTGCTCGTAATCGCGCAGCACCACATAAAAATTGCGCTGCTGTTCATATTGCGGGTTTTCGGCCAGGCGGGCCTGTTCACGGGCAAGAAAAGCGTCCGCCTGCGGTCTGATGACAGTGACATAGGCGCCATGGATGAGAATGAAGGCGGTCAGGAGAGAAAAAACCTGATAAATCAATTCGACAGGCAACTTTTTCATAAGTTCCAGCTCCCGGTTTTCAGAAACCGTCAGATATCAACGGGAAAGGCGACTACGGCATCGGCGTCGATCTTCTCCGAAGGAGTAAAAGATTTTACTCTTATATCAGGTGGCTTCTTTTGTGGTTTCGCGGTCGTTTTTTTATCTTCCATTTTTACGGCCGGCTGGGTTTGTTTTGGTAATTCCTTTTTTTGCAGCTGATGATTGTTGACCGGTTCCGCGGCAGCCGCGGGGATGGTGAACAAAAGCAGCAGAAGAATAAGAAGACAAGCTGATTTTTTCATCTGGCGTACCTGGCAACGCGAAAGCCAAGATCGTTTTTGGGATTGCGACTGTAGGAGCGGTAACTCAGCCTGAGTTCAGTAATTGTGTTGTCACGCCAGCTTGAACCACGGACCACATGGTGGGTACCGGTTGCAGGTCCCGTGGGATCGATCTCCCGGCCGTCCGTCCCGGAAAGACTACTTGGGGCGTAAAAATCATGACACCACTCGGATACATTGCCGCCCATATCAAAGAAACCGTTATTATTGGCCGAAAAACTCGCCACCGGCGCGGTAACCGGGTGGCCGTCGTTATAGCCTCTGATTACCATTGTCAGCAGCGAGCGGGCGGCTTCATCGCCATAATTGCCGCTGACGGTTTGCGGCGGAAAACTTCCCTTCCAAGGGTAGCGGGCCGGGCGGTTGCCGTCGACCACGCGGGCGGCATAAGCCCACTCTGCTTCAAAAGGTAATCGGTATCCATTAGTGACCGGGTTGACGGTAACCATGGTTGAATTTTCCTGCCGGTAACAGGGATCAAGCCCTTCCTGTTTGCTGAGCCAGTTGCAATACCCGGCCGCTTCTTCCCAGCTTACCATGACCACCGGCCGGCTGCCGCCATCAAGGGTGTGGCCGTCCACCTGACCCGAGCGGTGCCCCGGCTTGAAACGGCGGAACTGGTCATTGGTGACCTCGCGGGTGGCAAGATAGAAAGGTCTGGTAATTTTCACCTGCCGCAATTGTTCATTGGCCCGTCGTCCAGGTTCCCGCCGGGAGGCTCCCATCATGAAAACAGCCGGCTCCAGCCGAATCATTTCATGTCCGGCAGCCGCTATTTTTTTCTTTTTGTTTGCTGTTTTTGGTTCGGACAGCGCCGCAACCGGCTGCAGCCGGATATTAAGCTGCAGGCTGTGGGCCTTGCTCGGTGTTACCGTTCGCCTGGCGGTTTCATATCCTCTGGCCCGTACGGTCAAGGTGTGCCGGGTAGCGGTCAGACGCAGGCGACCGGTGGCCGGGCCATAGACCTGGCCGTCTATCAGGAGTTCGGCGTTTGCCGGCTCTGTGGTGAGGAAAATAATACCATGTTCCGGCGGCAATGTAAACGACAGCTCCCTGGAAGTGCCGGGGGCAAAGGTCAGCAGGGATTTCTTTCCCCGATGTCCGGAGAGGCTGAGACTGATTTCATGCTGTTCTCTTGAACTGAGAGAAATGCTGACCGGTGTCGCCCCTTTGAAGTCACCGTCAACGGAGACCGCGGCGCCGGTGGGGATGGATTTCACGACCACCGTTGCCGGTGCTGGAGACAGCGTCACAACCCTGGGAGTATAACTGCCACCGGCGGTTAATTTCAGGCTGATTTCAGCCGGGGAAAATTTATTCTTGTGCAGGGTCAGGAGGTGTTCGCCACCGGCAAGCTCTATGGTCACCGGTGTCCGGCCAAGATCAGTTTCGCCTGCGAAAACCCGCGCTCCGGCCGGGTCGGAGGTCAGTGTTACCTCAGCCCAGGCCGGTGACAGCATAAAGTCAAAATGCTGCTGCCTGCCAAGTCCTTCTACCTGGATTATTTGTTCAATGGTCAGGTAGCGTTCCTTGACCAGCCGTAGTTGATGCTCTCCGGCCGGGATTTCAAGGTTGTTAAGCGGGGTGGTGCCCATAAGGAGATCGTCAATAAAAACTTCGGCTCCCGCCAGTGGTTTGCTTATTATATCTACTGAACCCGGGAGTTTTTTCAGGGTAAGATTGAATTGATTGCGGCCGTTTTCTTTAACCGTGATCGTGGCCGCCAGCTCCTGGTAACCCGGTCTGGCTGCCCGGACGGTATATTCTCCCTTGAGGGCGAGATAACGTGAACCGAATTTAAACGCCGGCGGAAAACCACTGATGGAAATTTTTTCAGGAGCCGGGGTTACTGAAACCTCAATGCTGCGAGCCGAGAGGACAAAGGCTGCGGCCGCGATCAGCAAAAGAAGTATCCCGCCGGCCAGATAACGTAATTTTTTATCTCCCGGCGGCCGGCTTGATGGTACGGCGGCCCGGGGCAGTTTTTTTTGTCTTTTTCCTGCTTCAGTGGCATGATTTGCCGGTGAAGCGGATGACGGTCCCGGCGGTGGCGTCAGCACATTCTCCTGATCGGCGGAGATTCTAATCTCCACCCGATCTCCGGAGACGTGAAAATGAAGGGTAATATCGGCAATTCTTATATAATCACCGGATTTGATCCAGACGGAAGAGGAGACGAGGGTGTCATTATGATAGACTCCGGAGGTATCGTCAGCCGGCTGCAGAAATAGATGATCGCGGGAGTCGGCGATGTGGGCCTCAACTGCCCGGCCCGCGGGCAGGTGAATATGAACCCCGGCGCCGGAGCCGATGGTCAGCGGCAGATCGCCGTCATTAAACTCGTAGACCTCACCCTGCTGGTAAATTGTCAAAACACGGTTCAAATTGCTTCCTTACAGTGAATAAAGAGGGAAAGATTCCGGCCGGCTTTGACCTCTATTTTATGGCGCACGTCACGAAAACCGGGACGGGTGCCGACAATGGTATACATTCCGGGTCGCAGTTTAATCTTTTTTTGGGTGAAGGTCCCCAAGCGTCCGACCCGGTAGATGATCACCTCGGTAGCTTCGTCGGAGTGCAGGATGACCTCAACCTTGGTGCCGGCCCTGTCCAGAAGCTGATCAAGGGAGGTGATTTGCGCCGTCAGTTTGACCCCGGGAGTTTTAACCGAGCGGGCTGTTTCCAGGATTTTCCTGGCTTCGGCCAGAGGGGCGTCATCCTGCAGCCGTTCCGGCCGGGCAAGAACGCTTGTCAGGGCCTGATCAAGGGCCAGACGCTTTTTGACGGTTTCTCTTGCCTGGACGGCAAACCCGGTCTGCGGGTTTATCCGCAGCGCCTGCCAGCAAACTTCAAGGGCTTTCTGCCACTGTTCAGCGGCCGCAAATTGCTTGAATTTTTTCTCCAGAGCGGCCAGCCTGGCCGCAATTTCAGCCGTCTGCAGTTGCTTTTCGGCATCTTTCAGCACCGGGTCCGAAGGATTGAAAATTGTGGCCTGCTGTAATGAGCGCCGAGCTTTACTTAAATCCCCCCTCTCCAGGGCGGCAAAAAAAGTGCTCATGGCCTGCTGGTATTTCTTTTTGCTTAATTTGTTTTCAACCCGGGTCAGTATTTCGGCAGCCGGGATGAATTCCGGATCAAGTTGCACGGCCTGCAACAAAATTGATCGGGCTTCGGTAAGGCGATCTTTTTTTTCCAGCTGCAGACCTTGAAGCTGCAGAAGAATTACCTGGTCAAGATTTCCGGCCCTTTGCAGTCCATGTTCAGCCGCGGCGTTGTCCGGTTCCATGGCCAGGGCCAGTTCGAAAGAGTGCTTGGCGGATTTGCTGTCCTGTTTTTGCAGGGCCGTGCGTCCCTGGTCCATGGCAGCGGCAAACAGTTCCGTTTTGGCAGCGAGCAGGGCTTCAAGACGTTTTTCGGCCTCTTCATAGGATTGCCGGGCGCCGGCAAAATCTTTTGCGGCGAAGGCTGTGTCTCCCCGGGTGATCAGGGCCGTAATCCGGTTGTAGATTTCACCGCCCCAGAGGGCGATATTTTCAGCTTCAGCCCGGGCCTGCAGAAGCAGCCAGCGACCAAGCTGCTCTTCCGCCGCCAGGCGTGTTTTTGCCAAAAAATTGTCCTTCGCGGGCTGTTCCTGTTCTGTAGTGGCGGGGATTTTTTTCTGAACAACCTTTTGTGGCGCGGGTGCTTTGCTCTTTTTTTCCGGCCGCAGCCAGTAAACCAGAACGGCTAAATCGAGAATAATGAACAGGGTGAAAATAACGACCAAAACAGAAGGAAGGGTTTTTCGTTTATGCTGGTCCAGTCCGGCATCCGGCGGGACAAGGTGGTGATTTTCCGGTTTTGTTGCAGGTGGAGTTTGCTCAGCCATGAAAATTATAAAAAGGTATAAGGTTTAGGGTTTAAGGTTCCGTACATCGTTTATTCATCCAGGGTTGCGGCCGGTGGATTTTTTTCGGATTTTTCCAACTGAATTGTGGTATCCACCGGTATGAGGCCGGTTTCTCGGGCGTAAATCTGTCGCAGCAGTTCCCGCCAGCGGGTATATTGCTGTTCAGCCGACCCTTTCAGCCGGACTGTCTCTCCCTCCACTTCAATGACCAGCGGTTCCGCCTCGGAGGAGAAAGAAGCACCAAGTTCTTCAATAACCTCTTTGTTGATGGCGGTTTCCTTTTTTTTCTGGTAGCCGCTGTAGATTCCCGCGGCCCCACCCATGATCATGACATCGCGCAGGCTTGAAGTTTGCGCCCTGGTTTCAGAATTTCCGCTGGCGCTCAGGGCTATGGCGCCGACGATGGCGGCAACGCCGAGTACCTGTCGGGTCAGAGCCTGACGCTCAAGTTTTTCCATGACCTCGACTTCCTTGCTGCGAAACTTGCGCCAATTGTTGTAGGGCTCCCACAGGTCGAGATAATAGGCCTCATAATAGCCATTGATCATATCCACCAGCATATCATCCCGGGCCCGGATGGAGCGTATCCTTTTCAGCATGGTATCATCTTTTGCCGGCAGCCGCAGGATATTGATCGTGCCGTCGGGATCTTCCGTAAGATAGCCGGCAAAAGCATCCGGGGCCATGGCTCTGGCATAACGCAATTCGGCCGCCTGTTTAATCTCTTCAATCTCCGCCGGTGAAAGGCGGTTGCGGTACTGAATCATGTCATTGGTAATGGTATTAAACAGATCCTGAAAGACATCCTGTTTTTCCGGCTCTGTCTGCCCGCGTTCCTGGTGCTCGGTGGTTTCAGCGTAAATTTTGTGGAACCAGACAACATTGCGGGCGTCGATTACCTCAATATCTATCGCCCCGCTCTTGCCGTCGGAATACTCAATCCTGCCCCGGACCAGCACTTCGGTGCCGTTGTCATCATCGGGGACGACGCGTACCAGCCCCCAGTAGCCGCTGCGCTGCATGGTATATTTGAGATGGATGGGGATGAAACGGGCCTCGGCGGCACGGATTTCCGGCGAAAGGCCGCGGCGGCCATTTTCATTATCAGGAAGTTTACCCGGGTCAAAAACCTTGATGGAGACATTGAGCAGTTCAGTGTCGGTCAATTCCTTTTCCGCGGTGGCCAGAGCCACCTGGTCCGGTACCTGCCTGCCCGGTATCCGCCAGCTGGACATACCGGCACAGCCGCCAAGTTGTAACAACATGGCTGCCGTCAGGAGCAATAAAGGCCAACTCCATTTAAGCCGGAAACGATATTTTTTGAACCTGGAATTCATTTTCCCGCTTTGTATTTTCTATACTCTTCCCAGAGTTTTTCTTTTAATTCGGGATCGGTTTCCTTTTCCGCCGCCTCCCTGAGCTGGCGGGCAACAATATCGTCATCTCTTGCCATGGTGTCCGGTCCGGATGGCCGGGTGACCGCCGAAGACTGATCGTTACCATTTCCAGCGCCCCTGGCGCCACTGTCAGCGGACTTTTTTCCCGCCGCTGCCGGCATTTTTTCAGAGCTTTCACCTTCCCGGATTTTCTGATCAGAACTTTCCTCTGCCTGGTCCTGGTTTTCCCGGGTGCTTTCTCCAGCTGTACCGGTCTTCCTGCCCTCCTGACCGGAGAAATCGTCGCTGCCGTCGGAACCTCCTGTCTCCCTCTGCCGGGGCTGATGGGAGGCAAGGCGATTCTGCTCCTCGAGCAGCATCTCATCAAAATCACCCAGCGCCTTAGTGAGTGAGGTATCAAGAGACTCTATCTGCTCATCCGTGGTTTCAGCGGCAGGGGCGGTTAAAGTCGGCAGGCCGGTTTCAACATTCGGGCAGGCCAGTCCATCAACAGCCTGCCGGCCGCCGGCAAGGTACAGGGCCCGGCAATACTTTTCTATTCGCCCGCCAAGATAAGCGATAAAGGTTTGATAATCATGTTGCTCCCGCGGGGAAAACCTGCCGGTTGCAGTTGCCTCGTCCAGCTCCCGGTTCGCCTGTTCGCAAATTTGGTTCAATGCTTGGACGCTGCGGCGAAGTTGCTGGATCTCGGTTTCATTCACCAGCGCCGCGCCGGAACTTTCGACCATGAAAATCGCCGCGATGCCCAGCAGGGGGAGCAGGATAAAAAAAAATATTTTCCGTAGATTGTATTTCATTCAGCTTGAAATCTTCGCGTATAAGGGTGCAGCTCACATAGCAAGGGTTTTGCCATTCGACCAAAGGTACTATCGAGAATCACCGGGAAGAAAAACTGCCGAAAGTGGATCTTCCCTGTAGCTGCCAGCCCGTTCCCGGACTCTTTCATGGATGGCTGAAAGATTCGCTTCAATGGCTTTTTCCGGACACCCGCGCATGCAGTTGAAACAGAGAATGCAATGATCAGCGTAAACCGGATAGGGGTCCAGGGTCAGGGCCGCGACCGGACATTGGTCAACGCAGAGGCCGCACTGATTGCAGAGATCTTCATTCACCAGCCGCGGCGGTAAAATACCGCGGGCAATTTCCAGATTCAGCTTCCGCATCTCAGCCGCGGCAGCCTCGGGCTGGTAACAAAGAGCCTGGCCGGGTAATTCCAGCGGTTCAGGAAGCTCCAGATTGCGTTCAACGGTAGCTACCAGATTTTCAATCAGGCGGTCATCTTCAGTGTCGGGATGACCCGCGCCCACCGGATTATCAGCTTCCCACATCAGGGAATGAACGGCCACGATTCTTGCCGCTCCCGCCAGGGTATACTCGCGGGCCAGCAATGCTTTACCCATTTCGGCCAGGGCAAGACCGCTGGTTGCTCCTCCCCAGGTTACAAAGGGAACCGCGTAAGCCTGACGGCGTTGTGGCAGGCGGGCAATGAAATCCATAACCAGTGGTAACGCGTGCGAAGAATAAACCGGAGAACCGATAAAAAGGCA
>JAYEKE010000125.1 GCA_034660915.1 Pseudomonadota bacterium | reverse complement strand
AAAAAAAGGCGGCTTAAACAAGCCGCCAGATTTATTTTCGGATAATGATGCCTTGCTACATGAGCATCGTCTGGATAGACTGGCGGGCCATGTCCAGGAAATATGAGGGGAAAATACCCATCTGCAAAACCCCGACAACCGCCAGCACCAGACCAACCACCAGGGCCGGAGAAGGCTTAGGCATAACAATATCCCGCCCAGCTTCCTTGAAATACATTACTACCACCACCCGCAGGTAGTAATAGAGAGAGATGACGCTGTTAATCACCCCGAAGATAGCCAGCCAGACAAATCCGCCCTTCATTGCTGAACTGAAAAGATAGAATTTTCCCATAAAACCTGATGCCGGGGGGATACCGGCCATGGAAAACATGAAAAGCGCCATCGCCAGCCCCATCAAAGGATATTTAAAACCAAGGCCGGCAAAATCTTCCAACTCATTATATTCACCCTCTTTTCGACCCAGCAGAGCGATAACCCCGAAAGCCCCGAGATTAGTAAAAGCATAACTTAAGAGATAAAAAAGTATGGCTGACTGACCCAGCTTGCTGCCGGCAACAAAACCAACCAGCAGATAACCGGCATGGGCAATACTGGAATAAGCCAACATACGTTTGATATTGGTCTGGGATAAAGCCACCACGTTGCCGATGGTCATGGTCAGGAAAGCAATTAACCACATGATCCCGGTCCAGTCAGCCTGCAAATGACCCAGAGCAACGAAGAAAACCCGGAGCAGCGCCGCAAAGGCCGCCGCCTTTACCCCGGTGGCCATAAAACCGGTAATTGACGTGGGAGCTCCTTCATAAACATCCGGCGTCCACATATGGAAGGGAAACATGGCAACTTTAAAGCCAAAACCCACAGTCATCAGGGCTACCCCACCCATGAGCATCCGGGAATGTATAACTTCAGGATGGGCGGTAAGAAAAGCACTTATTTTAACCAGATCCATGGTCCCGGTACTACCGAAGATCAAGGCAAAACCAAAAAGCAAAAACCCGGAAGCAAAAGCACCCAGTAAAAAATATTTCATTGCCGACTCGATGGATTTAGCATCATCGGAGTTAAAACCAGCCAGAACGTAGATAGATATTGACATGGTCTCCAGGGCCAGGAAAACCATCAACAGGTTGCCGGCAGAACCCATAAAACACATCCCCACAGCCGCAAAAAGCAACAAACAGTAATATTCACCACAATTGAGTCGGGGGAAAAATTTCTGATAGTTGATGGATGTCAGGATGGTCAAAATTGTGACCACACAGATAATCAGGGTGATAAAAGAAGAAAACCCATCCGCCAGAACCATCCCGTTATATGCGGACTCTCGAACCCCATTAATCATCAGGGTACTGATAAGGGCGACGACCACCCCAACCAGGGAAAGATAGCCAAGAGAAGACGTCTTCTTATCCTGCGGGCTGAAAACTCCAACCAGCAAAACCGTCAAGGCCGTCAACGAGAGAATAACCTGGGGCAGTATTGCTTTAACATTCAGCGCCGGGACGACAAATTCCAGCATCTCCATTACGTTCCTCCACACTCATTTACAGAAGGGATTAGTACCTTACAGGTTATTTTCTTGTTTTTTTCAACAAGAAAATGTTCTGATAAGAGTACTTATTTGCGAGCCGAAAAACCTCTTTGGGCTGCGGGATATGTTCCCGCATTAGCTTAAGCGATTGATTCTCGCGGTTTTATTATTCAATAATTTTATCTTTATTTTCAGCTGCCGGCAGCACCGCGGCGATCCTGTCTCCAAGGCTCTGGGGCTGCTGCTGGGCATAAGCCTCATAGCGGGTATTGAAATCTTTAATAAAATGGGAAACGGTGGCATCCATCTTTCGCAGAAAAAGACCGGGGAAAAAGCCCATAACGAAGACCAGTACAGCCAAGGGCAACAAGGTTATAATTTCACGAAAATTGAGGTCCTTCAGTTTCTGATTTTCAGGCTTATCCAGGGGGCAGAACATCACCCGCTGATACATCCACAACATGTAAAGCGCTCCCAGGATAGCACCTGAAGCTGCAACCACCGCGAAAATCGGAAAACTGCGGAAGGCCCCGATCAAAATCATGATTTCGCCAACAAAACCATTGGTTCCCGGCACCGCAACCGAGGACAGGGTGGCAATCATGAAAAAGGTGGCAAAAACGGGCATCACCTTGGCTATGCCGCCAAAATCTTTGATCATCCGGGTATGACGTCGCTCATAGATCATGCCAACAATTAAAAAGAGTGCCCCGGTACTGATTCCATGATTAAGCATCTGGTAGATGCCACCTTCAATCCCCTGCATATTCAAAGCAAAGAGTCCAAGCATCACATAACCCAGATGACTGACACTGGAATAGGCCACCAACTTTTTCATGTCAGGCTGTACCATGGCCACCAATGCCCCATAGACAATCCCGATGACGGCCAACGTGGCCATAAACGGCGTAAACTGGTGGGTGGAATAAGGAAACAACGGCATGGCAAAGCGCAGGAATCCATAAGTACCCATTTTCAGCAGAACCCCGGCCAAGATGACACTGCCGGCTGTGGGCGCCTGTACGTGGGCGTCAGGCAACCAGGTATGCAACGGGAACATGGGAACCTTGATGGCAAAGGAGACAAAAAATGACAGGCACAACCAGAACTGCACTGAAATGGGAATATTGAGCTTATACAATTCAAGGATACTGAAGGTATAAACCCCGGTAACTTTATAATTATAGTAATAGAGGAAGATGATTGACAAAAGCATGAAGACGCTGCCGGCAGCGGTATAGAGGAAGAACTTGACCGCGGCATATATCCGATTGTCGCCACCCCAGACACCGATAAGCAGATACATGGGAATCAGCATCAGCTCCCAGAACACATAGAACAGGATCAGATCTAAAGATACCAGCGCCCCGAGCATGGCGGTTTCCAACAACAGCAGGCAGGCCATGTATTCCTTCACGTGTTTCTGGATATAAGTCCAGGAAGAAAGCACACAGATAGG
>JAYEKE010000124.1 GCA_034660915.1 Pseudomonadota bacterium | reverse complement strand
AACCTGAAGTAATCGCGGAAATGGTAAAGGCTTTTGGTGCCGACAAGGTAACGGTTGCCATCGATGTGGATCAGAATGCTGCCTTGCCCTCAGGCTATGAAGTCTATATTGACGGTGGGCGGACAGCTACTGGTTTTGATGCCATTGAATGGGCAAAACAAATTGACGGTTACGGAGTTCCGGTCATCCTCCCCACCAGCAAGGCAGGGGACGGTGTCCGGACCGGCTATGACCTGCCGGTAATCAAGGCTATCAAGGAAGCGGTTTCAGCGGAAGTAGTAGCCTCTGGTGGAGCTGGAAAACTGGAACATTTTTTTGACGCCGTTCAAGCGGGTGCTTCCATTTTGCTGGCAGCGTCGGTATTTCACTTCGGGATTATAGGGGTTGGCGATGTCAAAGACTACCTTCGTAGCCGAGGTATTTCTGTTAGCTGAAGCTGTTAATCTTATCCGCAAATCTATCGAAAAACCGGGGTCTGTCCCCGGTTTTTTTCTGAGCTTCTTTACGTTTTTCCTCATCCCTGATTTCACGGCGTAAAAGTTTGCCGACTTTTGATTTCGGCAACATATCGCGAAATTCTATATAATGGGGAATCTTGTAAGGAGCCAGTCGCTTACGGCACCAGCCGGTCAAAGTCTCACCATCAACCCCTTTGGCATCCTCCTTGAGAACAACAATAGCTTTGATGCGTTCGCCACAACTAGCATCCGGAACTCCAACCGCGCAAGCACCCATCACTGTGGGGTGGTCCTGTAAAACCGCTTCGATTTCGGAGGCTGAAATACGATAGGCCTTATATTTGATTGTATCAGCGGTTCTCTCGACAAACTGAATTTCACCGTTTTCATTGATACAGACATAATCGCCCATGCGGTAAAAGATCTCATCACCTATCTTGACATAGGAGAGTTTCGTCTCCTCAGGTTTATTCCAGTAACTTTTATTCGTATAAAGTGAGGTCACCAGCAATTCACCGGTAGCCCCGACCTCGACCTCCTCCAGGGTTTCGGGATCAACTACCAGACAGCGCCTTGAGGGCAAAATACTACCGACTGTCTTGGGATCGGGATCCCGGTCGAGACGACTATAGGTCAGATGACCGACTTCGGTCGAGCCATAAACCTGATAGAGAGGATTACCGGTCAGCTCCCACCAACGCTTAAATATTTCACCCGGCAGAACATCCCCGCCACAATAGCAGTACTTAAGCGAGGAAATATCATAACTGGGCAACCGGTCGTTTTCCAGGATCATGCGATAAAGTGCCGGCACCCCAAGCATCCAGCGAACTTTGAAACGTTCTATTTCCCGGAGTACGGCATCGACCTCCGGGATCGGCATCAGCACCGTGGTAACGCCGAAATTGAGACCGGCCGCGAGCAAAAAACCTTTGGCCATAATGTGAAAAAGCGGATTGACCATGATCATGGTATCGTTGCCTTCATCAATATAATCACCAAAAAGACCCATGACATCGCTGACATACGAAACCTCACTGGCATGGCTGCCGGGTACACCCTTGGGAAAGCCGGTGGTCCCACCGGTATACATGATATAGGCCAGATCCTTATGGACATCGATATCGACATCAGGCGGTTGCGGCGGAGCCTGGTGCAGAAGTTCGTTGAAACGATAGATATTGTCCCCTCGGACGGTACTGCCCTTGGGAATTTTATCAACCAGAGTGCCGAAAATCTTCTGCCAGGTGTAGAGCATGTCAGTCAAGTTGGTGACAATTATACGCCGTAAAGGATGCTGACGATCGACTTCCTTAACATAACCAAAATTAGTATCCATACAGATAACCGTCTCTACCTCGGCATCCTGTACCATGTAGAGCAGTTCATACGAGGTGTAAATCGGCGAGACCGGTACAACCACGGCGCCCAGTTTCTGGATGGCAAAATTAGCAATGATCCATTGCGGCGAATTGCCCAGATAGATCATGACCTTGTCCTGATACCCCACCTCTAAGCGATGCAGGGCGGTGGCAAACTGATCGATCATCTGCTTTAGAGAACGATAGGAAAATTTCCGCCCCAGATAGATCAGGGCGTTGCGCTCCGGATATTTCAGGCAAGCTGCTTCAAAAGCTGAAAAGGTGTAGGTGTTACGTTGATTCATATCGTACCCCAATTGGTCATACCCCGAAATAGGCCGCTTTGACGTCAGGATTATCGAGCAGTTCCTGGCCGGATCCGGACATCACCCCGGAGCCGTTCTCCATGATGTAAGCATAGTCAACAATCGGAATAACCGGCCGAGCAAACTGTTCCGTTATTATAATGGAAATTTTTTTGGTTTCACGAATAAGCTTGACCGACTCCATAACAACCTGCTGGTAGGCCGGGCTTAAACCTAAAAGCGGTTCATCGAGTAAAAGGAGCTTCGGCTGCGCCATCATGGCCCGGCCGATGGCCGCCATCTGCTGTTCCCCTCCACTTAAGAAACCAGCCGGGCGACGAAGCAGCTTTTTTAAAGGGGAAAAGATCTCCATAACATATTCCAGGGTCTCCTTAGCCTCTTTTCGGGTGGCCATATAGGCACCGATCTTAAGGTTTTCAAGGACGCTGCTTTCGGGAAAAAGACGCCTCCTTTCGGGACAGAGAACCAACCCCATGCGGGCACGCAGATGGGGTTTGAGCCGGCTTATATCCCGGCCATGCAGAGTAATTTTACCCATTACGGTTATCTGTTCCCCACCCCGCATTTTTTCCTTCTTCATCAGGTCTAAAATAATCCCCGAAAGAGTATACATCAAAGTTGATTTTCCGGCACTATTGGCCCCGAAAACTCCTATAATCTGGTTTTCACCACAGCTCAGCGCAATATTGTTAAGGGCCAGCATGTTTTCATAGAAAACCATCAATCCTTCGGCGACCAACATCTTAAACTACCTCCTCAGCCCCGAGATAGGCTTCCCTAACCTTCTCATTAGCCATCACCTCTGCTGGAGTACCTTCAATGATCTTATCACCATAACTGATGGCCATAACCCGCCTGGCAACCCTGAAAAGCTCCTTGAGGCGATGCTCAATCATGATAATCGTTACTCCGGATTGATTGAGCTTTTCTATCAAAGGCACCATTGAGGCAATCTCACTCATACTAAGGCCGGAAAAAACCTCATCACAAATCAGGAGTTCCGGGTTGAGAGCCAAACAGCGGGCCAGTTCCAGCCGTTTCAGGTAGCCGGTCGGCAAAGTTCCGGCAAGCTTGTAAGGAACCTTTGATTCACGTTCAAAACCAACCTCTTCCAGCAGATCCAGGGCAATAATATTGCGATCCCCATGGCGGCCGCCGCCACGCCAGCCACCGGTCTTACGGGCCCGTGGACTGTAAAGAGGAATAATTAAGTTTTTGTAAGCCGGCATGCTGTTGTACGGGCGCATAATCTGAAAAGTGCGGCAGATGCCCAGGTTGACAATCCGATACGGTTTCATCCCCCTAATGTTGCGACCATTGAAAATAATCTCACCGGCGGTGGCCTTGATAAAACCGGTAATACAGTTTATCAGCGTGGTTTTACCTGAACCATTGGGCCCGATGACCCCTAAGATCTCCCCTTTGGTGATCGAAAAGTTGATATCACTTAAGGCCGTAACCCCGCCAAATTTTTTACTCAGCTCTTTAACGGTTAACATAGTCATTATATTTCTACCCAACGCTCAAACTGACTATACTTACGGGACAAGTAATTGAGCAACCCCTCACCTTTGATGACAATCACCACCGTCAAAATCAAGGAATACGCCACTATCCGTAAAGGCCCGAAAGCACGCAGGGCCTCTGAAAGCGGCACCAGAAAAATCGCTCCTAACACAGCCCCAAGCAAAGAACCACCGCCGCCAATGACGGTTGCGGCAATCGGGATAATTGAAAAATCGAGAGCAAACATGGAAAGACCAGCCCACATATAAACATGGGCCAGGTAAGCCCCGGCAAAACAGCCTAAGAAAGCGGCGTAAAACAGGGCCTGAGCTTTGACAACCGTTATATTGATGCCCGAAGCCCTGACTGATTGGTCGTTATCCTTGATCCCCCTGATCACTAGACCGATATCCTCAACCGCCAGACGGCGCAGGGCAAAAAGAAAAACCAAGGTGGAAATAATCAGGAAATACTGTTCAGCCCAAGGATTGGCAAAACCGGCAATATCCATCATCCCGTTGGTACCACCGAAGAGTTCAAAAGCCTCGATAATACGAGTCATCATCAACGGATACATCAAAGTTACAATGGCAAAATAGACCCCACGCAAAGGCAGGCAAGGTAACAATAGAAGAGTACAGAAAGCGGCCCCGCCCAACGCCGCCATAGGGATCGAAAGAAACGGAGAAAAGTGCAAATATTTATTCAGCAGGGCAGCCCCATAACCACCAACCCCGACAAAAAATGAGCCCCCGAGACAGACCAGACCGACATAGTTGGCAAGAAAATCAAAGGCCATTGATAAAAGCGCATAGATACAGACAATCAAAAGCACTTTCTGCCAATAGGGGAAAAAATGGAGGATTAACGGAGCCAGAAGCAGGCCACCGATAAGCAACGCGCGAGGGGCCATGAGATATGATATCTCACGCCATGACGATAAGGCGTAAATGCCGTCGGAACGAACCTTGATACCACGATCAATCCTCTCTTTACGCATTCCTGTTTTCATTTTTCAAACTCTCTCTTCAAGCTCTTTATGTTTACCGAAAAAACCTGACGGTTTTAAAATCAGGGTCGCAATGATGGCCCCTAAAGTAACCACCATCTGAAAATGGGTGGCCAGATAGGTAACCGTAATAACCTGGAGAAAACCAAGAACAAAAGCCGCCAGGATGGTCCCCCCCCAACTGCCGATACCACCGACCATACAGACAGCCAAGGCAAAAATCAGGGTATTGTAGCCCGCCTCGACCACAATACTGCCCAGTGGAAAAATCATCAACGCGGCCAACCCGGCCATGGCCGAACCTAAGGCCATGGCCAGGGTGGCAGTCATGTCGGAATCGATGCCGAGCATCATCGCTGCCCGCTCATCCTGAGCAATCCCGCGCAAGGCGAGACCGGTTTTCGTAAACTTGGTAAAAGCCCAGGCGGCCACCAACATCACCAGGCCGACAGCGACCACCATCAAACGCTGGTAATCGATCGGTACGTCACCGATAAAAACCATCCCTTCGAAGAGCACCGGCAAAGTAAAGGTGGTTCCTTTGAAACCGAGCCAGCGAAAGGTCTCGATCAGCGCCACCCCAATCGCATAAGTGGCAATAATCTCGTTCATATTCATGCCCCGGATGCGTTTAAGAATAAACTGGTAAATTATGACCCCGACCAGGGATGCACAACCTAAAGATAACAGCGCCGCCGGCAGAAAGGACAAATGTAGTTTATGCATCATGATCCAGGCGACAAAACCGGTAAAGACAAAGATAGCTCCATGGGCAAAATTGGGCAGCCGACTGATACCGTAAACCAGGGTAAAGCCAAAAGCGATAAGGATCAGTTTAAAGCTGTTAACAATCCCGTAAATTAAAATTTCCACCAGTAAACCTCAAGGTTGGTGACGTTATACGATTTTAATGAAACATTTTAGAAACACTAATCCAGGTCCAACTTTGCTTTGCACTGATTGCATTTTACAACTCCCCGGAAAACTTTGTTGCCGCATTCCGGACAAAAATATCGGGATTCTTCATCTTGAATCCATTTTTCCGTACCAAATTTTCTTCTATATGGAACAGACCGCAAAATTACCTTCTTTCCAACAGCCATCGAAAAATTTTCAATATAATGACAGGGAAATTCGTCGCACTGATGACATCCGGCATATCCCTTCTTTATTGTACACTCCCTGATCTCACACTGTTTGCAATGCATGAACAAATCATCAGATAAACACCCTTGGCATCGGATATCATCAGTTGAAAGATTTTCACTTCCGGGAAGAGTACCCTTGCCAGGAACACCCCCTTTGTAAAGTCCCACCAAACTCTCCTTAAATTTCTGATTGTTGTCACGATAAGCTATGTGAATTGCGCAAACTCCGCAATAAAGCCCACAGGGCGAAATAAAATCCGGATTAATATTCATATTTTCATATCCTTTCAACCTATCATTTTTTAATGCAAGGACGCAGAGCTTTGTTTACAAAATCAATCTTTTGTCTTTATGGCTCCACGCCCTCGCACCTTCTACACCGAATCAACCCTGATCATACTCGACCCCAAAACAATCGGCATAAATCACCGGATCACGACGGCGACTGGAAGGTACATCTCCAGCTGCTTTGCCAACAAAGAGCAGACCGACAATCTCAAGGTTATCGGGCACCGAGATAATCGGCCGGACCTCAGCCGGATCGAAAAAAGTAAACCAGAGGGAACCAAAACCCAAAGTCGTGGCCGCCAGCATCATATTCTGCATGCAGGCCGAACCGGCCTGTATACTGCCAGTAGGTTGATTAAAATAATCTCCGAGACCACCTTTACCAGGGTTGACCAGAACCGCAATGACGAGCGAAGCCTCCTCCATAAAATCAATACTGAAACCGCCAACCCAGCCGGGTCCACCTTTATCCAAGACTGTCTGCTTGGCCTTTTCACCAGCCTGGCGCAGCTTTTTCTTGATCTTATCGGCAGTGATGACCACAAATGACCAGGGCTGCTGGTTAAGCGGGTTGGGAGCCTGCTGGCCGGCCTTGATTATCATTTTAATTTCTTCCGGCTTAAGAGACACTTCCGGCTGAAAAGAGCGACAACTCTTGCGGGCCTCAAGCAGGGAAAACAGATCAGCAAATTCCATAATATTTACCCCCGTCATTTCATCCAGGGCGGCAGGATAATATCCCCGGTCGCTCCAGCTTTGGGAAAGAATTGTACCCGTTTGCCGTTCTGCCATTGAAAAAGACAGCCGGCCGCACCTTTTTCCGGATCGCCAGAAGGGATAATCTGGTGGTTCTTCGCAAATTTCATCCGCCCGTAAACCCCCATCAGATCTTGTTCTTCGAGAGCCTTGATCACCGCATCAGAATTAAGGCTGCCGGCCGCTTCGATGGCTGCCTTCAACTGATAAACGGCCATATAACTGGATGAAGTCCCATAGCCTTCCGGTTCCAGACCCCATTTTTTCTTGTAGCTGTCAACAAACTTCATCGTCCATGGTGTCATGGTTGAAGGTACATTACCGCCATTGACGGCATCAACAATCGTGTATTCACAATTACCCTTGGTGGCATCCCAGAAGTTAGGCTGTTCAGCCGCCGACATAAAACCCATCGGTACACACTTCATCCGCATATTCTTCCACTGTTTAAGCAGAATCGCCGATTCCGGCATATCCATCCAGATAAACAGAACTTCAGCTTTCAGGCGGCGGGCTTTCAAGAGACCCATGGAAAAATCGGTGGCCCCGGTGGGATAAATCTCCTGACCAAGAACTTCCCATTTGCCGGTACCCTTGAGCAATTTGGCGATAAATCCACCGGCTTTGCGGGCATGGGCAACATCCTGAACCATGATAAAAGCTTTTTTAAGACCGTGTTCACTATTTAAGAGATTAAAAACCTTGATCATATCTTTACCGATCGTGATGATCTCTGAAGAGTTGCGGAAACAGTATTTAAATTTATCGTAATCAGCCGCAATCCGCTTGTGGTAGCCCGGACTCAAGACTCCGGTCGTGACGATCGAAACCTTCTGGTGTTTATTGAGCAAGTCCATAACCGCCATCGCCGCTTCCGAACGAACCGGACCGCCAACAATAAAATCAGCCTTTTTTTCGAGAATAAGTTTTTCGACCCCGAGCAGGGCTTCGCTGACCGGAACCCCGGGTTCCAACGACCGGGTATCGATAACTTCAACCTTAAAAGGATGAGCAGCCCCTTCAAACGTGACGCCACCGGCCTGATTAATCTCTTCAACAGCCAGCTTAATCCCTCTTTCAGCATCCCAACCATAGAGAAAAGCGGTTGACAACGGACATCCCAAAACGATTGGTTTTCCGGTAGCAGCAGCACCGGCAACACTTGCAGTACAGACAACCAGTAATACGATTATTAACCAGACAAAACTTTTACCAATTCTCATCGCCACACCTCCTGCATCAGTTAGATATTATCTTGCATTCAAAAAAACCAATTCCATAATAACCAGCAATGAATATGCCATGAAATAGCATTCTAACCCGCACATACACTTAAAAAAGTTTCCATAGTTTAAATTCACACAGATACAAAGGGAAATAAAATCAAATTACTTAAAAAGGAATCTCAATACTATAAAATCGTTTTATTGAAAAACAGAAAATAAGCGGGTGTCGGTGGATAAGAATTTTCCAGGTGGATAATTATTTTCCATCATCGATGAAGAATATCTCTGCTGGGCAAGCTGCTTCAGCTATCTCCGAAAGAGATATCCAGTGACTTGATTTTATTTCGTAAGGTAGGTCGGGTAATTCCCAAGATGCGGGCCGCCCGGGAGATGTTCCCGTGACAACATTCAAGGACGTGAGCAATGTGCTGGGCTTCGATTTCGCTCAAACTTTTTAATTGAAAAGATGTTGGATAATCAGCCTGCGGTCGGCGCAGCAGGTTAACAACACAAGATTCCTGCAGACAATTATCTTTGGAAAGAACTACGGCACGGGTCAAGACGTTTTCCAACTCACGAATATTTCCGGGCCAGTCATGCTCCATAAACCGCTTAATGGCAACTTTAGAAATTCGCTGAATTTTTTTACCGGTAGTGCGGTTTATTTTTTTTATCAGGTACTCCACCAGCAGAGGAATATCATCTTTGCGTTTTCGCAAAGGCGGGATAGATATCTCAAAAACTTTGAGCCGAAAATAGAGGTCTTGACGAAACTCTCCCCGCTTAACCATTTGCGCAAGATCACGATTAGTCGCCGCTATAATCCGAGCATTGAATTTTATCTTCTGATTTCCCCCAACCCGCTCAAATTCCCGTTCCTGGATAAAGCGTAGTAGTTTGGCCTGCAAATGGAGGGGAATCTCACTGATTTCATCGAGAAATAAGGTTCCACCACCGGCAACCTCAAGTTTGCCTTTTTTGGTCTCACTGGCCCCGGTAAAACTGCCTTCTTCATGGCCGAAAAGTTCACTTTCAATCAGATTTTCAACAATTGCAGAACAGTTGAGAGCAATAAAAGGCTCTCCGGCCGACGAGCTGTAATAGTGAATAGCCCGGGCCACCAACTCTTTGCCGGTACCGCTCTCGCCGACAATCAGAACCGTGGTTTTCACCTCTGAAAGCAGTCCGATAAGCTTAAAAATCTCTTTCAACTCATGGGAGCGGCCAACAATCGTGTTCTCCTTGAACCCCTCATCCACAACCTTTATAGATTCAGTTTCAGGGATATCACTTAAGGCCTTGTCTATAACCGCATCAAGAGCATCAATATCAATCGGTTTATGTAAATAGTCGAAAGCTCCGAGCTTGATAGCCTGAACCGTAGTTTCCATCTCCTGATAGGCTGTTATAACAACTGTCCGACAATCTATACCCTCAACTTTAAGCGCTTTCAGCAGTGCCAGACCACTCATACCGGGCAGACGCAGATCGACAATGGCAACCGCCGGCTTTTGGGCTTGAATCAGCGCCAATCCAGCTTCACCATTATCAGCTATGGCAACCCCATAACCCTTTTCCCGAAAATAGAGTTCCAGGCTTTCCAGCAGTTCCAGGTTATCGTCAACGATGACTATTTCAATTCTTTTTGCCATGGCAGTACAACCCTGAAAATTGTGCCCTGATTAATCTTGCTTTCAACCCCGATCGAACCACCATGTTGTTCAATCACCCTGGCAACATTGCTGAGTCCAAGACCAATACCGTTTTTCCTGGTGGTAAAAAAAGGTTGAAAAATCTGCTCTAGCTCATCTTCCCGTATACCGCAACCGTTGTCGGCCACAGCAATTTCAATCATACCATTATCGGCGCCTGTGTTTTTCTGAAAGCGGGTCGAAATGATTAATCTTTTATCCGGGGATTCGTGCAGGGCCTCTATCGCATTGGTGATCAGGTTATCAAAAACAATATCCATACTGTTACCATCAACTTTGACTTCCGGCATCGCCTCGTCAAGATCAACCTGTATGAGGATACCCGCAGCGGCCAGAAGATCATCAAACCTCCGTATAACCTTATTTATCAGATCATTGACATCATACCAGTGCGGACTTATTTCGAGAGGTCTGGAGAAAAAGAGGGTATCCTGTAGAAGCTTGTCAAGCTTATCGATATCACGCAGAATAATCTCCATACGCCGGGTATCGTTTTCAGCCAGATTAAGCTTTCTCTGTAAAATCCTGACATTGACCTTTATTGATGAGAGCGAATTTCTGATCTCATGGGCAAAAACAGTGGCAATACGACCAATTACAGCCAATCGTTCATGCTCGAGTTCTTTACGCACCGATTCCATCCGCTCAGTGATATCCCGACAAACTCCGGCCTGGGCCGGCAGAGCATCATAGCGAACCCAATTGATTTTGATCTCAACCGGGAATTTTGTTCCATTAACCTTAACTGCTTCGGTTTCATAAATTTCATGATTTAAAACTTCAGAAAGTTGATCTTCGGTCCCGGCAAAGAGACTACCGTAGCTTTCCCCCACCAAGGTTTCAGGTTCTCGTCCCAACATTCTGCCCAGAGCCCGGTTGGCAAAAATCAGCCGATCGTCACGACAAACAAAATAACCATCACTGATATCTTCAATCAAGGTCCGATAGCGATTTTCAGAATTGTAGAGCTGTTCTGTCCTTTTTTCAACCTTCTCTTCAAGACTCTCCAGAAAACCCTGCATTTCCTCTTCATGCTTGCCCTGGAAATATTCACTAAATCGATTAATCGTGACATCCACCGAATTATTTACCGAAAGCAGAGCATTGCACAATTCCTCTCCCTGAAAAACCAACGGTAAGTGATTGATCATAATGATTCGGAAGATACCAAAGGCTTTCTGGACCTCAGAGAGAGAGAATCCCCGATCAAGTCGCATTCTCGTAATGAAAACAATAAACTCCTCAATTGGCTGCCAATCATGGTTGCAGATAACCGAATAATTTCCGTCATAGGCCCGGGCCACAGTCTCACGCAGTTCCGATAAGTTACGTTCGCGGTAACGGTCACTGATTGTGCGGCTCAGCTGCTGCACCCAGTCATCAATAATTTCACTGCGTTTAACCCTGAGGAATGTACAAAGATTCATATAACACCCCAACTTTACCCTTTACTTACCGGCATCCAGCACCAACCGATAAATATCTTTTTTTCGCCAGCCGGGAAACTCAGCCTGAAGGACATCAACCAAGTCCCTGGTAGATAATTTACTGGAGCTCATCAATTCATGCAGCCGCTTTTTCAACTGTAACGGATCGACTGCATTTCCCCCCTGATCACCCTTATGCACTCCGGCAACCAGCAGGGTGATCTCCCCCCGCCATTTACGATCACTTTCCCGGACGATAATATCTTCAACCGAACCACGGATATATTCCTCATAAATTTTGCTCAGCTCGCGGGCAATGCAGATATTCCGATTACCCAAGGTTTCTGCTACCGCTGCCAGAGTTGCCTTCAAACGCCGGGGAGATTCATAGAATATCATGGTGGCAGGTATCTCAGCCAGTTCAGCCAGGCGTTTGCTACGGGCGCTTTTTTTGGTCGGCAGGAATCCGACAAAATAGTATTCGTGCATTGGCAATCCTGATGCGGTCAGTGCGGTAATGGCCGCACAGGGTCCAGGCAGGGAGACCAGAGGAATTCCTGCAGCTATTGCGGCCCTGATCAGGGCAAATCCCGGGTCTGAGATGCCGGGAGTTCCCGCTTCCGAAATCAAACCGATACTTTGGCCGTTTTCCAGCTGTTGCACCAAGGATGCTATCCGACTTTCAGCGCTGTATTCATGGAATGAAACCAGGGTGGTATCGATGCCAAAGTGGGCAAATAATTTGCGGGCCGTACGGGTATCTTCAGCCGCAACCTTATCAACCTGTTTCAGGGTTTCTAAAGCCCTTGCCGTCAGGTCACCAAGATTGCCAATGGGAGTGGGAATGATATAGAGGGTTCCAGGAACAACAGGGAGATTCATCTTTTTCAGGACAGCCACCCGTTTCAATTCAACAACTGCTGTATTCGGTCTTTCAAGCGTAGCTGATAGAGGATATCCGCCAGTTCGGGATCTTTCACATGACGACATATCTCTTTTTTTATCTTTTTTTTCTCCCATTCACCTATCAAGCGGGAAGAACATGTCGTGACAGTGGAGTCAGGCTCAGACTGATTTTCCACTGCTATTTCTCCCAGCTCAAAATGCAGGTGAGTAATAAGGATTTTACCTCCAGCTAATTCATTGAAACGATCAATAATCCGATCCTGAAAAAAATAAAGCTGATGCATCCAGGCATGATTGACAACTTTGACATGTAGTTTTTTCCGACTGATAAACAGGGGCTGACACTTTTTTACCAGCTGAGGACCCACTACCTCCGGCCATCTGGCAAACAACTGGTAAAGCTCCATTTTTTTCCGCAGGCGATACTTATCGATAACCTGAGGAAGCAGATCACCAACATAACCGCCTTTGCCACCGCGCTGCTGATCAATTTTTTTCGCCATAGCTACTCACAACATTTTTTCAAGCT
>JAYEKE010000123.1:25133-36984 GCA_034660915.1 Pseudomonadota bacterium | reverse complement strand
CTATAGACAAAGTCGAATATTTACTTACAAACTTTCACCCGTTGGGTGTTATTTCTCATTAACGTAACGCCTTTATTTTTCAAGGCTAAACGCTGATAGCTAACAGCTAATCGCTTAACTTAGGTTTAAATTATAATCCTTAAAATATGAAATATATTCCTGCGGTTATAATTTTCGCCTGCCTTGTACTCAAACTAAAATTCTAATTTTTCAAGACAGCCTCAAGCTAATTCGAAATTAACGGTTAATTCTGTTGCCACTAATGGTTGTGGGTGTTTGGGCAAAAGATGGAAAAGGAAAAAATCTACCTGGTGGATGGAAGTTCTTTTATCTATCGGGCATATCATGCGCTGCCTGAGCTGATAACAGCGAAGGGTCAGCCGACCAATGCGATTTATGGTTTCACCACCATGATGCTCAAGTTGATTGAAGATGAGCAGCCGGACTATCTTGCCGTGGTCATGGATGCCCGCCGGCCAACCTGGCGGGATAAAATTTATCCACAATATAAAGCGAATAGGCCACCGATGCCTGAGGATCTGGTGCAGCAATTACCCTATTTTACGCAGGTACTTGAGGCTTTGGGGGTTCCGTTCCTGCACCATGAAGGTTATGAAGCTGATGATCTGATCGCGACCCTGGTCAGAGAGGCAGGAGAAAAAGGGTTTGCGGTGGTAATTATTTCCGGAGATAAAGATCTTATGAGCCTTGTTGGTGATAATGTAGTCATGAATGATACCTTCAAGGGGAAGATATACACGGTTCCGGAAGTTGAAAAGAAGTTTGGCGTATCGGGGGAACAGTTACTGGATTTGCTGGCCCTGGCAGGGGATAAGTCTGATAATGTTCCAGGAATAAAAGGTGTTGGTCCCAAAACCGCCGTTGCCCTGCTGCAGGAGTTTGGTTCCCTGGAGAATCTGCTTGAGAATGCTGGCCAGGTAAAGCGACAAGGGTGGCGGGATAAAGTTAAATCAGGCATTGATGACGCCAGGATTTCCCGGAGACTGGTGTCCCTTGATGCCCAGGTGTCTCTGGAACTGAAACTGGAAGACCTGTCACGTGCTGATATGAATCATCAGCGTTTGCAGGAACTTTTTCAGGAGCTTGAATTTCATCGTTTAGCCAAGAAAATCGCTCCGCGTAAAACTATCAGTTCAGTCGGTTATCGGCTGATTATGACCATAGAGCAACTACGGGAAGTGGCTGACTGTCTGCTAAAGGTGAAAGGATTTGCCATTGATACGGAGACCACCTCCATTAATGCCATGGAGGCGAAGTTGGTTGGTGTATCTCTTTCCTGGGAAGAAGGGGAAGCCTGCTATATTCCGGTTGGCCATGCTCCTGAAGTTGCCGGGCAGCAGTTGTTGCTCAATGATTTGCAACGGTATCTTGGTCCGTTGCTGGATCATCCCGGCATCGAAAAATGGGGACATAATATTAAATATGATATGATTGTTCTCTTAAGACATGGTCTGATAATGGCCGGTAAACTGTACGACACCATGGTGGCATCCTATGTCTTGAATCCGGAACGTCATAGCCATAGTTTGGCCGCCATAGCGCAGGAAATGTTGCAGCATACAAGCATAGAGTTTAAAGATGTGGTTGGTCAGGGAAAAAAAGCCTGTACCTTTGATCAGGTTAAACTGGATATTGCTTCTGAATATGCCTGTGAAGATGCTTCACTAACCTATCTGTTGCATGAACAGCTGGCAGAAAAGGTTAAGGCCTCAGGTCTTGAAGAGTTATTTTATAAACTGGAAATGCCATTGGTTTCTGTTCTAATGCGGATGGAAATGTCAGGAGTTAAGGTAGATGTTTTTCTGCTCAACAAACTTGCAGCCGATTATGAAATAAAACTTAAGGCCATGGAGGAAGAGATTTTTGCTATCTCCGGCGTTAACTTCAATATCAATTCACCTAAACAGCTGGCAGAAGTACTGTTCGATCGCCTGAATCTGCCGGTCATAAAAACAACCAAGACTGGAGCCTCGACAAATGTTGATGTTCTTAAGGAACTGGCTGCACAACACCCGCTACCGGAAAAAATTCTTGCCTACCGATCTTTGGCCAAGCTGAAATCAACCTATCTTGACGCCCTCCCGAAACTGGTTAATCAGGAAACCGGCAGGGTGCATACATCATACAACCAGACAGTGGCCGCCACGGGCCGCCTGTCTTCCAGCGACCCGAATTTGCAGAATATTCCAATCCGCAGTCAGGAGGGCGGGAATATCAGGCGCGCATTTGTTGGTGATGGTGATAATGTTATTATGTCAGCTGATTATTCCCAGATTGAACTGCGTGTTCTGGCACATCTGTCGGGGGAACCGGAGCTGCTGGCGGCATTCGATCGCGGTGATGATATCCATACTTTGACCGCTGCCCTGATTTTTGAAGTCCTGCCGTTGATGGTAACCTCAGACATGCGTCGGGAGGCGAAGGTTATAAACTTTGGAGTTCTCTATGGCATGAGTCCCTATGGCTTGGCCCGGGAGTTGAAAATTGACCGGGAGACGGCTAAGGCTTATATAGAAAATTATTTTGCCACCTATGCTCGGGTTAAAAAGTTTTTTGAGCAATTAATTGCTCAAGCGGAGAAGCAGGGTTATGTTTCAACCATGCTGGGGCGTCGACGTTATCTGCCTGAAATCAACAGCCGCAATTCTAACCGCCGGGAAACGGCCCGTCGGATGGCGGTTAACAGTCCCATACAGGGATCAGCGGCAGATCTGATTAAATTGGTGATGATTAACCTTGATCACCGGTTGGAGAGCGAGAGATGGGAATCAAGGATGATCATGCAGGTCCATGATGAACTGGTATTTGAGGTTGTTCCAGCTGAAGTGGAATCACTGCGGGAAATGGTTCGCCGGGAAATGACAGAAATTGTTTCATTGCGCGTTCCCCTGCTGGTTGAAATCGGGGTGGGGAAAAATTGGCAGGAAGCCCATTGATGAAATGATATAATTTATTTTTGAGGATGCCCCGGCATGGCTCACGCTCATTCTCGCCGGCCGTCCATGGCCTGCCTGTGCGTGCCGCACGCAGACAGGCCGGCTTGTGAGGACACCGCTAAAGCAATGTCCCCGATTGTCCGCCGCGAATCACCGTCCTGGAGATTAGTTTGGCGGCCAAAACCGCTCAGAGCCAAGCCCGGTCATCCCGGGAAATTGCAGAAAATCGGGGTTAGACCACGCTGCTGTACGTTAATGTCTTAAGGTGGGGATGAGCTGATGATGGAAAAAAATCGATGAGCTATCAGGAAACCCTGGATTATTTATATGGGCTGGAGCATTTTGGTATCAGTCTCGGGCTCGAAAATATTCAGTCATTAATGGCCGCTTTTGATAACCCCCAGGAACAATTAGCGATTGTCCACGTGGCGGGTAGTAACGGCAAAGGTTCAACCACCTCGTTTTTGAAGGATATGCTTGCAGCCGCGGGACTGCGGGTTGGTGTTTATACCTCCCCGCATCTGTGCCATTTTTCGGAAAGAATAGTGGTGGCGGGTAAGCCGATTACGGAAGCTGAAATTGTGGAGCTGACCAGGGAACTGAGGCCGGTGGCAGAGCAGATTTCCCGTATAGTCACATTTTTTGATTTTACCACCGCCATGGCCTTGCTTCACTTTTCCCGCCGGCAGCCGGATGTAGTCATTTTAGAAACCGGACTGGGTGGCACACTGGATGCAACGAATGTGATTTTAAATCCGTTGCTGACCATGATAACCAATATTGCCTTGGAGCATGAAGAATATTTGGGAAATACTTTGCTTTCCGTCGCGCGGGAAAAAGCCGGTATTCTTAAACCCTTGACGCCGCTGGTTTCAGGGGTACGAAATCGCCGGATACGAGAGTATCTTGAACGCAAAAATCAGAGCCTGGGTGGAAAATGCTATTTCAGCGGCCGGGATTTTCGTATCCGCAGGAAACAGGACGGGAGTTTCAGTTATAAAGGGTTACGCAGACAGTTAAATGGCCTGCAGGTGAAAATGCTGGGAGAATATCAGCAGGATAACGCCTCCCTGGCGCTTTGCGCGCTTGAAGTCCTGGCCGGACTGGGAGTGGTAAATCCGGATGATAGTCAAATCCGACAGGGTTTAGCTGGCAGCTATTGGCCGGGCCGGCTGGAAAAAATCGGTAGCAGGCCGGATTTTTATATCGATGGGGCTCATAATCCTCATGGTGTGCGGGCACTGATTCCGGTATTACGTCAACTTTCAGTTGGACGCCGGCTGATTCTGCTGATTGGAGCGATGAAAGATAAGCAAGTTTCAGTAATGGTGTCCTATCTTGCTCCGTTGGCCGCAGAGATAATTGTGACCCGGGCTAAGTTGGACCGTTCCTGTTCGACCGAACAGTTGTATCTTGAGGCTGAAAAGTACTGTCAGCGAGTCTTTCGTACTGAAACAATTGCTGAAGCGATTTCCCTGGCCAAAAAGAGGGCTGAAGTAGACGATCTCATATTCTTTACCGGCTCACTCTATTGTGTCGGCGAGACGTTGGAGGAAATAAAGAGTTCTTGATTATTTACCCAGTTCCAGTTATTGCTGCCCGGTAAGGCCTTTGCATCGGCAATTTTGAGGTTTTAATTGATTGTGTGGGAGGGGCTAATTGAAGAAAATTGGTGTTATTGTGGGGAGCCCCAGGCGTGAGGGAAATACTGCTCGTTTGACTGACCAGGCAGTTAAAGGGGTGGTTGATGCTGGTGGCGAAGTGATTGAATATGTTTTGCGGGACTTGAAGCTATCCCCCTGTCTGGAAATATATGGATGTAAAAAAAACGGGCAATGTGTTATTCAGGATGATTTTCAGCAAATATGTTCGCAGCTAACCGGGTGCCAGGCATTTATCCTGAGTTCCCCGATGTTCTTTTATACGGTTAGCGCTCACACAAAAATATTTATGGACCGTTTCCAATCACGATGGGTTAAAAAATACTGGTTGGACGAAAAACCTTTTGATCACACTGAAAACCATAAAAAGGGTCTGTTTATTGCCGCTGGCGCTTCTCATGGTAAAAAGCTTTTTGACGGGGCATTGCTGACCGTCCGTTATTTTTTTGATACCCTGGATACAACCTTATGGCGGTCCCTGCTTTATCGGGGATTGGAATTCCCGGAGGATGTTCTCAAATACCCGGAATATCTTGATGAAGCCTATCAAAGTGGGGTAGATATTGTTCGTGCCCTGGCAGCCGGCGATGGCGAAAACTGTTAATGGGAGATTCAATGCAAGCTAAGTGGTTAGTGCAAAATAGCCCGTGGTATAAGTGGTTGCTGGCTCTAACGCTGCTGGTTGTTTTTTTATGCGGCTGGAATACAATGGTGTACGCCGCCTTTGATATGAAAACTTCAGCCAAGGCAGTTGAAATAGAGGCAAAGCACTTGATTTATGATAAGGTTCTTGGCCGCTATATTGCCCAGGGGGAAGTAGTCATTCGTCAGGAAAGCATGGAATTATCGGCAGATAAAGTCATTTTGGATAACCGTAGCCGTGAATTTGAAGCCTGGGGGGATGTCCTGCTGCGTGATCGTGAAGATTATCTTGCGTGTCGTTACCTGAAGTTTAATCTGGATACTAAAACCGGGCATATTCGCCAGGGCCGAATTTTTGTAAAAGATAAACATTTTTTTATCACCGGCAGGGAAATTGATAAATTGGGTCCGGATGAATACCTGGCGAAGGATGCAACCCTGACTTCCTGTGATGCTGCCAAAGCCGCCTGGATGGTCAGTTGTGAATCTGTGCACGTGACGAAAGGTGGTTATGGGGTTACAGATAAAGCAGTTTTTAAAGTTAAAGATATTCCGGTTATATATCTTCCCAAGGCATATTTTCCGGTTAAAACTTCTCGCCAGAGTGGGTTGCTGATGCCCTCCATCGGTTATGGTCAGGAAGATGGTCTGATGACTAAGAATGCCTATTTCTGGGCCATTGATGAGGCCCATGATGCAACGTTCACCTTGGAAACTTATGGACATCGGGGCGTTCGGTTGGGTGGTGAGTATCGCTATGTTTTAAATGAAACGGCCAAGGGGGAGATTAATGGAAGTTACCTGCATGATAAGCTGGTGAAGGATAATGAAGAATACCCCCATACTGAATCTGACCGCTGGTCACTGGGAGCTCGGCATTTCCAGGATTTTTCTAAAGGCGCTCAACTTAAAGCACATTTGAATTTTGTCAGTGATAATTATTTTTTGGATGATTTTTCCAACACTTTCAGCAATACATTTATTAATGAACTGGATGATGTTGATTATGAAACGGATAATGAGCTGCGATCTAATATTATCCTTTCCAAAAGCTGGGCTCGGCAGAATTTAAATCTGACGGCAGAAGGACTCTACTATGATTCTTTGATTCTGCCTCATAATGATACAGTTTTGCAAGTTTTACCCCAAATAACTTTGACTGCCCTGGAACAGCCACTGGGCAAGACGCCTTTATTCTGGCACCTGGACAGCTCTTACGTGAATTTCTGGCGGGATACCGGCGACCGCGGTCAACGTTTTGATTTTCATCCAGGGCTGAATTATCCGTTTCATCTGGGGCCGCTGGAAGTTACACCATCAGCCGGCGTCCGGGAGACTTTTTATCTGACTGACTGGGAGGATGAAGGTTCAGACACCGAGTCCAGGGAGCTTTTTGACGCCGGAGTGGAAGTGAAGACCGTGATGGAGCGGGTTTTCTCTCGGTCGGGGACCACGGCTGACCGTTTTCTGCACACCCTGGAGCCAACTGTAAACTATCTTTATGTTCCCGATGTTGACCAGGACGAAATGCCTCATTTTGATGACTTTGATCATATATATGAAGAAAACAATCTCACCTATGGATTGGTCAGCCGGCTGATTGGCCGTTATGCTGATCAAAATGGCGGCTATGATTATCATCAATATTTTAAAGTGGAACTGCAACAGTCATACAATCTGATTGACGAAGTAAACGGAGACCAGTTTACCGATAACCATAACTTTTCTGATGTTAAGGCCCAGCTGGAATATTGGAGTCGCAAATATTTTTACGGCAAACTGGAAAGTGAATATGATCCCAATGATAATCAGACACAGACTTTTTCGACCGTGCTCAGTTTTCAAGACAAGCGTCAGGATCGACTGAGATTTGAATATCGGTATGAGCGTGATGACCTCGAGGATTATATTGTCAGTGGCTATCTGCCAATGACCCCCACCCTTGACATTTACGGAAGTGCCCGCTATTCCGCGCTGGAAAAACTGATGTGGGAAAGTATTTATGGATTTAATTACCATGCCCAGTGCTGGGCCATTGACTTTTCCGTTAAAGAAGAGCATCAGCCCTATGATCTTCAGTTCAGGATGTTATTGACCCTGAACGGTCTGGGCACCATCGGGCAGCAATAGTAAGGTATCTTTTCTGTTTTATGGGGTACGTTGATTGGCCGCCGGGCTTTTCCCTGACGTAATTATGGCTCATTTATGCTTGACAATAAAAGTTAGTCTGTAATACTGTATGCAGTATCCAAGAGCTTGCCCCATCTTAAAATGTATAAAAGTTGCCCCCAATTTTAGCGATTATCTTTGAAAAATCAAGGGTTTACATTAACAAGGAAGTAAACATTCGATTTTGTTTATAAATTGGCAAATTCTTGGACCTAATATCCGTCAATTTTCTTAATTCTCGCGCTAAGCCGCAAAGACCGCGAACAGTTCAATTTGCTATATCGTCTGTCGTTTTTCATTGCGCCTTTGCGTCTTGAGTGTGTGAAGCGAACGGGCGCGAGACAAAAAAAAATACGCTGGCGCGGAATCACAGAAAGCAAATAACTGGTTTCTCTATACCTCTGTGAGAGTATTATTGCTTTTTTGAAAACGTGCCCGAATATTTACACCAGAAAGTAAACATTCGGGTACTGCTCAAATTGTCTCGATGTGGGGACAGAATTCAATTCTGTCCCCGTGCGAAGCACCCCAAGGGCGCTTCCTCGCTGGCGCTCAGGGCGCATGTGAAGTAAAGGTGCAAAGCAGTGCGATGAGCAGGCGAAGCATTTTAAGCTAATAAGCTAACCGCTAAAAGTTAATATCTCAATTTAGTTAACCCAGGGAGGATTGAATGACACAATACGAAGAAGCAATTGCCAGGTTGGATGAAATGAATCAGGCAGCAGAACTTGGGGGTGGGGAAGCTCGAATTGAAAAGCAGCATAAAATTGGAAAGATGACTGCCCGTGAAAGGATGCTGGGTTTTTTCGATGCTGGAAGCTTTGAAGAAATCGATAAATTTGTTACCCATCGCTGTACTGATTTCGGTATGGAGAAAAAGACCATCGTCGGTGATGGCTTGGTAAGCGGATACGGGAAAGTAAATGGGCGTCTTACTTTTGCTTTTGCCCAGGATTTTACTGCCATTGGCGGGACTTTGAGTGAAACCAATGCCAAGAAAATATGCAAGGTTCTGGACATGGCAGCTGCTGCCGGGGCGCCGTTTATCGGCCTTAACGATTCCGGTGGCGCCAGAATTCATGAAGGGGTTGCCAGTCTGGGCGGCTATGCTGAACTGTTTTACCGGAATACCATTTACTCCGGGGTTGTTCCCCAGATTTCCGGGATTCTCGGTCCCTGCGCCGGAGGTGCCGTCTATTCTCCGGCAATTATGGATTTTGTGGTGATGACCGAAAAAACCAGCTACATGTTTATTACTGGGCCAAATGTGATTAAGGCGGTAACCAACGAAGAGGTAACCCAGGAAAAGTTGGGGGGCGCCTCAACCCATATGTCGGTCAGTGGTGTTGCCCATCTGGCAGGGAAAAATGACCAGGATACCATAGAGACAGTAAAAAAATTATTGAGTTATCTGCCCCAAAGTAATCGTGAAAAAGCGCCGTTATTTCCCTATGACGGCGAAGTTGAGCAACTTCTCCCTGAATTGAATGAGGTGGTGCCGGCTGATCCTCGCCGGCCTTACGATATCAAGAAAATTATCAAAGGAGTGGCGGATTATAATGACTTTTTTGAAGTTCAGCCACAGTACGCGCGGAATATGGTAATTGGCTTCGCCCGGTTTAATGGCGAATCTGTGGGGATTGTCGCCAACCAGCCTAATTTTATGGCTGGTTGTCTGGATATTAATGCGTCTGATAAGTGTTCACGTTTCATCCGCTTTTGTGACTGTTTTAATATTCCCATTCTGACATTTGTGGATGTGCCCGGTTTCTTGCCGGGTACGGGTCAGGAATTTGGTGGTATCATTCGCCATGGGGCAAAAATAATTTTTGCCTATGCTGAGTCCACAGTTCCAAAAATTACCATTACCACACGCAAGTCTTATGGCGGAGCGTACTGTGCCATGTCATCCAAGCAACTTCGTTCTGATATCCATTTTGCCTATCCGACGGCGGAATTCTCGGTAATGGGCCCCGATGGCGCGGTTAATATTGTTTTCAATAAGGAGCTGAAAAATGCCGAGGATCCCGCTGCTCGCCGGGAAGAATTAGTGGAAGAATATCGACAGAAGTTTGCCAATCCCTACCGGGCAGCATCTTATGGTTTCGTCGATGAAGTGATTAAACCTGAAATGACCCGGATAAAAATTATTCGGGCATTGGAGATGCTCCAGGATAAAGAGCAGGAAAAGCCATACAAAAAACATAGTAATATTCCGTTATAAGAAGCGATGGAAGAGGGTTTTCATGAGAGCTAAATCCGGTTGTTAACTGACAGTATTCAGAAGGAGGGCAGAAATATGACCTGTAGTGAGCATAAACAAGCATTTCAGCAGCGCCAACAGCAATGGCAGGAGTTGGTTGATAAGGCCTGTGCCCGCTTTCCCGAACGTCGGGAAAATTTTGCCACCACCTCCGGTATCGAAATGAAGCGCCTGTTTACTCCGGAAGATCTGGAGCAGATAGATTATACCGAGGATATCGGTTTCCCGGGCATTTATCCTTTTACCCGTGGGGTTCAGCCGACCATGTATCGGGCTCGTTTCTGGACCATGCGTCAGTATGCCGGCTTTGGCTCGGCAGAGGAAACCAATAAAAGATATAAATACCTGCTGGAAAACGGTCAGACAGGCCTGAGCGTTGCTTTTGACCTGCCAACCCAGATTGGTTATGATTCCGATTTTGAGCTTTCTGAAGGGGAGGTGGGCAAGGTGGGTGTTGCTATCGATACCCTTGCTGACATGGAAACCCTTTTTGACGGGATTTCCCTGGATAAGGTAAGTACCTCGATGACGATCAATGCCCCGGCGGCCGTCCTGCTGGCCATGTATGTAGCGGTGGCTGAAAAACAGGGGGTTGCGCCAGAACAACTGCGAGGTACTATTCAAAATGATGTCTTGAAAGAATATTTTGCCCGCGGCACATATATTTTCCCTCCGTCACCATCGATGAAAATCATCACTGATATTTTTGCTTTCTGCAAAGATAATTTACCCAGCTGGAATACTATCAGTATCAGTGGCTATCATATTCGTGAGGCAGGATCTTCCGCGGTTCAGGAGGTTGCCTTTACTCTGGCGGACGGTTTGGCTTACGTTGATGCGGCGATTAAGTCAGGGTTGGATGTGGATGTATTTGCCAAACGGTTATCCTTTTTCTTCAATGTTCACAATCCATTTTTGGAGGAAGTGGCTAAATTCAGAGCTGCCCGCCGTCTCTGGGCCCGGCTGATGAAAGAACGGTTTGGGGCCAAGAAACCAGCGTCAATGATGCTGCGTTTCCATACCCAGACTGCCGGTTGCTCTTTGACCGCTCAGCAGCCCAATAATAATGTGGTCAGGGTAACCATCCAGGCTCTTGCCGCTGTTTTGGGAGGAACTAATTCCCTGCACACCAATTCCCGTGATGAAGCTCTTTGCCTGCCCACCGAGGATTCGGTGCGGATTGCTCTGCGGACGCAGCAGGTTATTGCCCATGAAAGTGGGGTTGCCGACAGTGTCGATCCTCTGGCCGGTTCTTACCTGGTTGAATCTCTGACCAGTAAGATTGAAGATCAAGCCATGGCCTATATCAAGAAGATTGATGATCTGGGCGGAGTGGTCAAGGCCATAGAAGCCGGTTATATTCAGAATGAAATCGGCGACAGTGCCTATGCCTATCAGAAAGCGGTGGAAACTCAAGAGCAGGTTATTGTCGGGGTGAATAAATTTACCATTGAAGAAGCGCCGCCGGAGAATCTGTTGACGGTCAAGGCGGAGATGGAACGGAAACAGCGGCAGAAACTGGCGCAGGTAAAAGGCGGCCGGGATAACAAAGCGGTGAATAAAGCCCTGCAACAACTGAAACTAGTTGCTGAAGAGGGAGGCAATCTGATGATTCCGATTGTGGCTGCTGTGAAGCTGTATGCCAGCCTGGGTGAAGTTTGTGGCGTTTTACGTCAGGTATTTGGTGAATATCAGGAGCAGTAGTATTCCGGCCTGCCTGCCGGCAGACAGGTTTGTTAAAAAATGGAGGAAAACGGTATGGCTAAAGTGATAAAAGTATTAGTTGGTAAACCGGGTTTGGACGGTCATGACCGGGGAGCCAGAGTGGTAGCCCGGGCGTTGAGAGATGCTGGAATGGAGGTTATTTATACCGGGATTCGCCAGACTCCCGAGCAGATTGTGGCCACGGCGATTCAGGAAGACGTAGATGCCGTGGGGCTCAGCTGCCTTTCAGGAGCTCATAATAACCTGTTCCCCAAAGTGGTGAACTTGCTAAGGGAGAAAGGTGCTGAGGATATCCTGGTATTTGGCGGCGGCATAATTCCTGATGGGGATATTGCCGGCTTGAAAGATTCAGGTATCAAGGAGATCTTTCGTCCCGGATCTTCTACTGATGAAACCATAAAGTTTATTACCGACCAGGTGAATCAGTAATCCGG
>JAYEKE010000123.1:0-25033 GCA_034660915.1 Pseudomonadota bacterium | reverse complement strand
GTATTTTATAAAATTATCATCTAAGTTAAGCAATTAGCAGTTAGCTTTTAGCTGAGCAAAATTAACGTCTTGCGTTAATAATGCCGTAAATATTCGGTTTTGTTTGTAGATTGGCAAATTTTTCTTGTTTCTTACAGAGACATCGAGTCACAGAGGGCAAATGGCAGGTTTCTCAGTGGTTTTGTGAGCGCAGTGAGAGTTTTTATAATGCTTTTGCCTGCTTGTCGCGCTGGTTTGCACCTTTGCTTCGTCCTGCTTCGCACGGGGACAGAATTGAATTCTGTCCCCACATCGTTAAGCTAATATCTAACGGCTAAAAGCAAATAGCTTAATTTAGCCAAACTAAAGAGGTTGTGATTGACTGCTATTATTGAAGGGATGCTGAACGGCAATGTCAGATCGCTGGCGAAAGCGATTAGCATAGTTGAAAATGATCGTCCTGAAAAAAAAGAATTGCTCAAGGCAATTTTTCCCCGAACCGGCAACGCCTATCTGATTGGTATTACCGGGCCTCCCGGGGCCGGAAAGAGTACTCTGACTGATAAACTAATTGCCTTGTTGCGACAGCAGGGAAAGTCCGTTGGGATTATTGCTGTTGATCCATCCAGTCCTTTTTCCGGCGGCTCCATTCTTGGGGATCGCATCCGCATGCAGCAGCATGCATTGGATGAGGGAGTGTTTATTCGCAGCATGGCGACCCGCAGCCATCTGGGGGGGGTGGCCAAGGCCACTGTCGATGTTATTCACTTGCTTGATGCCGCCGGCAAGGATGTAATAATTGTTGAAACCGTAGGTGTTGGTCAGGATGAGGTCGATATTGTCAAAATTGCCCACACCACGGTTGTGGTGATGGTTCCCGGACTTGGGGATGCCGTTCAGATTGCCAAAGCCGGGGTGCTGGAAATAGCTGATGTTTTTGCGGTTAATAAGGCTGACCGGGAAGGGGCGGCAAAACTGGTAAACGAGCTCAGGGCGATGCTTGATATGTCTGCCGGTGATTGGAAGCCTGATATTTTTTCAACGGTGGCCAGGGATGATGTGGGGATTGCCGATTTGCTGGCAGGTATTTATCAGCATTGGGAGTATGTTCATGACAAAGCCCTGGATCAGGAGAAATTCAAAGCGAACGTCAGGCAGGAATTGTGTACTTATCTGATGGATGGGATTGTCGAGTTGGCAAATGCATATCCCGGCTTTGAACAACTGGTGCAAGTTATTTATCAGAAAGAGGTATCCCCGCTGGAAGGGGCTGAAAAATTGTTTAAAGAAATGGGCATCAAAAATAATTGGCTGACCATGGGAGGAGCTAATGCTGAAAAAAATTGATCATATTGGAATAGCCGTTCATGATCTTGATGAAACAGCAAAATTTTATCGTGATGTGTTGGGAATGGAATTACAGGGAGTTGATGAGGTTGAGAATCAAAAGGTCAAAGTTGCCTTTTTTAAAATCGGGGAAACGAATATTGAGTTGGTGATGCCCACCAGCGAGGATTCACCGGTGGCAAAATATCTGGGGAAAAAAGGTGAAGGTATTCACCATATCTGTTATGCTACTGATGATATTGAGGCGGAAATCCAAAATGTGAAGGCAGGTGGAGCCCGCATGATTGATGAATCTCCCCGACCGGGAGCCCACGGGACGAAGGTCGCGTTTATTCATCCCAAAAGTTCCAAAGGTGTTTTGACCGAGTTGTCACAAAAATAATGGCGATAAGTCGTATCCGTTTGAGAATCTGTAAATCGTAATATATAAATGTCACTTGACAAAGTTGATGACGTGGGGTATTTGTATACAATATGATGGTTTTCATGGTTCTTTCCCGTCCCGGAGTCGGATTCAATGCATAAATATCCGGAACCGCTGAAGAAGCTGGTGGAACAGTTGATGAAGTTGCCCGGGGTGGGACGAAAAACCGCTGACCGTCTGGCTTTTCACATCGTTCGTATGTCATCACCTGAGGCGATGCGTTTGTCGCAGGCTATCCATGAAGTTACCTCCCGCCTGCAATTATGCTCTAAATGTCAGAATTTAACCGAGGTTGATCCCTGTCCTTTATGTTCTGATTCTTCCAGGGATACTCAGCAGTTGTGTGTGGTTGAATTTCCTGCAGATGTCACAGCCATTGAAAAGTCAGGGGCGTTTAAAGGTCGTTATTTTGTTCTCCATGGCTCTGTTGCTCCGTTGCGGGGGGTTGGCCCTGAGGATTTACGTCTGGATCGATTGAAGGAACTGGTTGCCCGCCAACAGGTCCGGGAAGTAATTATTTCCACCAATTTGACTGTTGAGGGTAATGCGACAGCGGCGTATATCGCCGCACTGCTCAAGCCGCTTAATATCCATATAAGCCGGCCGGCGTGTGGTTTGCCGGTGGGGGCTGATTTTGAATATATGGATCCGGTAACCATTGAAAAATCGATTAATGGTCGATGTAAATTATAAGGATGGAATTGATTGTATCAGGAAAACTAATTACTGGTTCTGGATTTCGGGATGAAGGAGAATGTCCATGATAGAAGTCAGGATTCACGGAAGAGGCGGTCAAGGGGGAGTAACCTCCGCGGAAATGGTTGCCATAGCCGCCATAAATGAAGGGAAGTATGCCCAGGCATTTCCCAGCTTTGGACCGGAAAGGCGCGGCGCGCCGGTGATCGCCTTTGCCCGGGTCAGTGATATAAAGATTCGCAACCGGACAAAAGTCTATGCTCCGGATATTGTGGTGGTACTTGATCCGTCGGTGATGAGAATTGTGAACGTGGAAGAAGGCCTGAAGGAAAATGGGCTTCTGGTGATTAACAGCGGTAAATCCATTGACGAACTGCGTCAGGAGTTTGGTTTTAAAACTGCTATCGCCAAGGTGGACGCCAGTCAGATTGCCATGGAAGAGCTGGGGTTGCCGATTACCAACACCACCATGTTGGGGGCTTTGGTGAAAGGGAACGAAGTGATTTCGGTAGATTCCCTGGTTGCTCCGCTGGAAAATCGCTTTGGCCGTATTGCTGCCCGAAATATTAAGGCCATGAAGCGGGCATATAAAGAAACGGCAGTGGCGGGAAAGGAGTCATAACGATGGCTAAGAATTTTAGTGAGATGACCTGGAAAGAGTTCGATCTGGCTTTTATGGTTACCAATCCTGGTTGTTCGGCTGAGTACCGTACTGGTGATTGGCGGTCACAAAGGCCGGTTGCCGATAAAAGCAAATGTATAAAATGTGGGGTCTGTTACCTGTCTTGCCCGGATGATGCCATCAGGCTGGCCGCGGATGGCACTTATGACTTTGATTATGAGCACTGTAAAGGTTGTGGGATTTGTGCCACCGAGTGCTGGACTGGCTGCATCAGTATGGTAGAGGAGGAGAAGTGATGGCAAAAAAAATAGGGATAGAGGTCTCGCTGGCAATCAGTGAGGCGGTAAAACTGGCGGATGTTGATGCCATTGCTGCTTATCCGATCACGCCGCAGACCCATATAGTGGAGCATTTGTCAGAATTGGTGGCTGATGGTGAATTGAATGCTGAGTTTATTCCGGTTGAATCGGAACATTCGGCCATGAGTGTTTGTGCCGGAACTTCCGCCGCCGGTGCCCGTACTTATACGGCAACCAGCTCCCAGGGGTTGGCCCTGATGAACGAAATTCTTTTTATTATCCCGGCCTTGCGATTGCCGGTGGTCATGACCCTGGCCAATCGGTCGATGTCGGGACCGATCAGCATCTGGAATGATCATAGCGACCTGATGAGCGTCAGGGATACCGGCTGGATATCGATCTTTGCTGAAAATGGTCAGGAGGCCTTTGATCTGACCCTGCAGTCCTTTAAAATTGCCGAAGATCATCGGGTCATGCTGCCGATCAATGTTAATATCGATGGCTTTACCCTCAGCCACGTAATTGAGCCGCATGAGTTTCTCAGTCAGGAGGAGGTTGATAGTTTTCTGCCACCCTACGACCCACCTCTCCAGTTGAATCCTGATAAGCCGGTCAGCATGGGCATGGTGGGTATTCCAGAAATATACTTTGAGGCCAAGAAAGCCCAGGATGTGGCCCTGGTCGAGTCGAAGGCGGTAATCAAAGAGATCTTTCAGGAGTTTGGCGAAAAATTCGGCCGCACCTACAACGTTATTGAATCGTACCGCACTGAAGATGCCGAGACCCTGCTGCTGACCATGGGCAGCATTAGTGAAACCGCCATGGAAGCCATTGATATGATGAAAGATGAACAGGGTAAAAAGGTTGGTCTTCTCCGTTTGCGTCTTTGGCGGCCATTCCCGACGGATGAATTGCGGGAGCTGGTAAAAGGCATCAAAACCCTGGCGGTGATTGACCGGGCGGTATCTTTTGGTGGCACTGGTGCTCCGGTGGGCGGCGAGATTCGCTCTGCCCTTTATTCCACTGAGGACAGACCTTATGTTGCCAGTTTCATTGCCGGTCTTGGTGGTCGGGATGTGACTATCAAAGATTTTATGGATATGGTGACCCTGGCTGAAAAGATGGAAACTGAGCAGGAAGTTCACGAATATAAGATGATAGGAGTGAGGGAATAATGGATGCCTTAAATGTATATGCCGCCAAGCTGGCACCGCAGCAGGAATCCCTGGCCCCTGGACATCGGGCCTGTCAGGGTTGTGCTGAGCTTCTGGCTGTTCGCCTGGTAGCTAAAACCCTGGGTCATGATTTTATTATTGCCAATGCTACCGGTTGTCTGGAGATTGTTACTTCTTCATATCCCCATACAGCCTGGAAAGTTCCCTGGATCCACGTGGCCTTTGAAAATGCTGCCGCTGTCGCTTCCGGAGTGGAAGCCGGGATCAAAATTCTGAAGAAAAAGGGAAAGTATCCGGTAGACCGGGAGATCAAAATAGTTGCCCAGGCGGGTGACGGCGGAACCGTTGATATCGGCCTGCAGGCACTTTCCGGAGCCTTGGAGCGGGGCCATGATTTTACCTATATCTGCTATGATAATGAAGCCTACATGAATACCGGTATCCAGCGCTCAAGTTCCACTCCTTACGGGGCAGCAACGACAACATCCCCTGCCGGTAAAGAGAGTATTGGTCAGGTGACGATGAAAAAGAATGTAGTAGAAATTGCCGCTGCTCATAATATTCCTTACGTGGCGACGGCCAGTCCCAGCTACCCCTTTGACCTGATGGAAAAAGTGAGGAAAGCGGCAGATGCTAAGGGCCCGGCTTATATCCATGTGCTGGCACCTTGTCCTACCGGTTGGCGACTGGCTCCTAATTTGGCCTTATCCATCGGCCGCCTGGCAGTTGAAACTAAGGTGTTTCCCCTCTATGAGATTGTGGATGGTCAATATAAAATGACGGTTGAATATAAACACCACCGTCCGGTTATCGATTATCTTAAACCCCAGGGTCGTTTTCGGCATCTTCAGGAGTCAAACATTGAATTTATTCAGCAGTATGTTGATGCTTCATATGAGCAGCTGTTGAAAAAAATAAAAATGAGCGAGGGTTAGCCATGGAAACAAAAGTAAAGGATATTATTGCCAAGTATGGAGTAGACCCGGCCCAGATTATCGCTATGTTGCAGGATCTCCAGAGTGCCAAGCGCTATCTGCCGGAAGAAGATTTACGGGAATTGGCTGCAATACTGGGTATCCCTCTGGCTCACATCTACCGGATAGCGACGTTTTTTAAAGCTTTCAGCCTGGAACCGAAAGGCGAACATATTATTAACGTCTGTGTAGGGACGGCCTGTCATGTGCGCGGTGCCAGCCGGATTTTGGATGAGTTGGAGCGGCAGTTGGGGGTTGCCAGTGGTGGAACAACCTCTGATCAGAAGTTTTCTTTGGAGACGGTTAACTGTCTGGGGGCTTGTGCCCTTGGCCCGGTGGTTGTGGTTGACCAGGAGTACCATGGTGATATGACTCCTGGGCAGGTGGATAAATTGATGGAGAATTACCGTTAACGCTAATACCACCGTAGGGATGTCCCTCTGCGGCTACCCCGATAATGGGCAACCACAGGGGGTTGCCCCTACTGAAAAAGGATATTTCCCATGAAAAGAATACAATCAGCCTCAGAACTGGAAGCCTATCGCCAGGAATGTATGGCATCCCGGGATCCCCAGCGGACAGTGATTACCATTTGTGCCGGTACCGGCTGCCAGGCTCATGGATGTTCCAATGTGGTGGCTGCGATGCAGCAGGAACTGGATAAACAGGGTCTTGATCAGGTTGAAGTGAAAGCAACCGGCTGTCATGGTTTTTGCGAACGTGGTCCGCTGGTAGTTATTCATCCCCAGGGGGTGTTCTATAATAAAGTGAAGGTTGAGGATGTTCCTGACATTATTGCCAGGACTGTGAAGGAAGGAGAAGTAATTGAGTCGCTTCTCTATGCCCTGCCGGCTACCAAAGAACAGATATCCCTGGAGAAAGATGTCCCGTTTTATAAACTGCAGGAGCGGATTATTTTTGGCAGTAACGGCCTGATCGACCCCACAAGTATTGATGACTATCTGGCTATCGGCGGCTATCAGGCGCTTTCCAAAGCCTTGACCGGCATGACTACGGATGCGGTTCTGGATGAGGTGAAAATTTCAGGGCTGCGGGGCCGTGGTGGTGGCGGATTCCCCACCGGTCGTAAATGGGAATCCACCAGGGACGTTGATTCTGGGGTTAAATATGTGATTTGCAACGCCGACGAGGGTGACCCCGGGGCCTATATGGATCGCAGCCTGCTGGAAGGCAACCCCCACTCGGTTATTGAGGGTATGCTGCTTGGGGCCTATGCCGTTGGGGCCACGGAAGGCTATGTCTATGTACGTCACGAATATCCGCTGGCAGTTGCCAATTTAACCATGGCTCTTGAGGCTGCCCGGGAAATGGGCTTTTTGGGACAGAACATTCTAGGCAGTGGTTTTAATTTTGATATCAAGATCAGCCGCGGTGGCGGAGCCTTTGTCTGTGGAGAATCTAGTGCCCTGATTGCCTCCATTGAGGGGCAGGTGGGAGAGCCGCGGGCCAAGCATATTCACATGGCTGAAAGCGGCCTCTGGGGCAAGCCGACGGTATTGAACAATGTGGAAACCTGGGCCAATGTTCCGGTGATTATTGATAAAGGTGCCGAGTTGTTCCGAAGCATCGGCACCGAGGGCAGCCCCGGAACCAAGATCTTTTCTCTGGTGGGAAAGGTCAATAATACCGGCCTGGTTGAAGTCCCGATGGGTATCTCGCTGCGTGAAATTATTTTCGATATCGGTGGTGGTATTCCCGGTGGCCGTTCCTTTAAAGCTGTGCAGACCGGTGGGCCTTCCGGTGGCTGTATTCCGGAAGAACATCTTGACCTGCAGGTTGATTTTGATGAGCTTGACAAGGTTGGATCAATGATGGGCTCCGGTGGTATGATTGTCATGGATGACCGTACCTGCATGGTGGATGTGGCCAAATACTTTCTCAACTTTCTCAAGGGTGAATCCTGTGGTAAATGTACGACCTGTCGGGAAGGAATCTTAAGGATGTACGAGATTCTTGATAAAATTACCCGGGGTGAAGGAGAGCTTAGCGACCTTGATATGTTAGAGAAACTAGCATCGGTGGTTCAGGAAGCCTCCATGTGCGGGCTGGGAAAAACAGCTCCAAATCCGGTGTTGAGCACCCTGCGTTATTTCCGGGATGAATATCTTGCTCATATTAATGACAAAAAATGTCCGGCCGGAGTTTGTAAGGACTTGATTCACTTTGAAATTGATCCTGATGCCTGTACCGGTTGTCATAAGTGCGCCCGGGTATGCCCTGTTGACGCAGCTCACGGGAAGAAAAAAGAGCCTCACGAAATTGATCAGGAGAAATGTATTAAATGCGGTATGTGTTATGATGCCTGCAAATTTGACGCGGTGAAAATTATCTGATGAGTTTTGTATCCCATTCATAACAAAGGGGAATGACGATGGTAGAGATAACAATAAATGGAAAAAAGGTACAGGTGGAGGAAGGGACGACAATCCTGGAGGCCGCGAAGGCAAATCAGGTCAACATCCCCACTCTTTGTTACCATGAACTTCTTGAGCCCTATGGAGCATGTAGATTATGCCTGGTGGAGGTAGTGAAAAATGGACGTCGTTCACTGACTACCTCCTGCAACTATCCGGTGACCGCTCCTATAGAGGTGGAGACTGATACGGAAAAGGTCATAAACTCGAGGAAGATGGTTTTGGAATTGCTGTTGTCCCGTTGTAATACCTCCCCGAAGCTGAATCAGCTGGCGGCTGAATATGGCCTCAAGAAATCGCCTTTTGAGTTGCATTATGACGATTGTATCCTTTGTGGCTTATGTGAGCGTGTTTGTCGGGAGATTGTCGGTGCCAATGCCATTACTTTTGCCCAGCGTGGAACTGAACGGGTAGTGATTCCTCCCTTTGGTGAAGAGGCTGAATTTTGTATTGGTTGCGGCGCCTGTGTTTACGTCTGTCCTACCAATGCTATCCAGATTCAGGAAGATGGTGAGGAGAAGATCATCGACCGCTGGTCCCGGGTGTTGAAATTACGGACTTGTAGTGAGTGCGGGATGGAGTTCGCTCCGGATTTTCAACTGCGGTTTATCCAGAAGAAATATGATTTACCGGAAGATTTCTTTGATTTGTGTCGGGACTGCCGGGCGATGAAGAAATAGGTAGTTTGCCGGTTTCAGGGTTTGAGAAGGTGACTGTGATTCCTGCTGAGGGAATGATAGTCACCTTTTTTCATAATGAGACAACTTTCTGAGTTGCTATAAACAACTGGGCTTGTTGGTGTGAATGCAATATCCCAGGCTGTTCCGGCATGGCTCTCGCTCATTCTCGCAAATTGTCTCGATGTGGGGACAGAATTTAATTCTGTCCCCGTGCGCAGCAGGGCGAAGCAAAGGTGCAAAACCAGTGCGACAAACAGGGCGAAGCATTGAGTCCTTCATGGTTACATTAAGCTAAAATGACAAGAAAACAGGATTTGTATTATGGAAAAGAATTTCCTTCGCCACGACCAGCGAAAGGCTGAACAGTTGCGTCCGGTTAGTTTTTATCCCGGCTATTTAGATTACCCGGCAGGGTCTGTGTTGATTTCTATTGGTAATACCAGGGTGCTGTGTGCCGCAACCGTAGAGGAGTCTGTTCCCAGGTTTCTCAGAGGGAAGGGGGGCGGCTGGTTGACGGCGGAATACTCCCTGCTGCCCTGTTCGACCCATACCAGGAGCCAGCGGGAGGCGAGTCGGGGAAAACAGGGTGGAAGAACCATGGAGATTCAGCGCCTTATCGGTCGCAGTTTACGCTCGGTGGTTGACTTGAATGCTCTGGGTGAAAGAACTGTCTGGATTGACTGTGACGTTTTGCAGGCGGATGGGGGGACCAGAACGGCATCGATCACCGGGGCTTATGCCGCGTTGGGTCTGGCTCTGATAAAGCTGGATACCGAACATAAGATTTCCGGGGGACGAGCATTGACCGATACCCTGGCCGCAGTCAGCGTTGGCATGGTGGGGAACATGCCGGTTCTCGATCTTGATTATCGCGAAGATTCAACCGCTGAAGTTGATATGAATGTGGTGATGACCGGCAGAGGTGAATTTGTTGAACTCCAGGGGACTGCCGAAGGAACATCTTTTGGGATGGATCCCCTCCAGAAAATGCTGGCTCTGGCACAAGCCGGAATAAATGATTTAATCAAACAGATGGATGATGATGTGTTTGCCGGCCGTCTTCAATCGCTGGTGATGAACACTGATGAATAAAAGGATGCTACCGTAAAGAGATGATGCCCCGTGAAATTGTTGTTGCCACTGGAAACCTGGGGAAACTGCGGGAAATTCGCGACCTGCTGGCAGACTTGCCGATTAATTTAAAGTCGCTGGCAGATTTTACCGATGTTAAAATGCCGGCGGAAAATGGCGAGACATTTTCCGCCAACGCCAGACAAAAAGCCCTGTTTGTGGTTAAAAAAACCGGTAGCTGGGTGTTGGCTGACGATTCCGGGCTTGTCGTGCCCAGCCTGAACGGTGAGCCGGGTATTTATTCCGCCCGTTATGCCGGTGACGATGCTGATGACCGGGCAAATAATCTTCACCTGCTGGCAAAACTGCAGGATGTCTCTGTCGTCCGGCGACAGGCCTGGTTTGTCTGTGTCATGGTACTGGCAACACCAAGTGGTAAAATTCACCAGTTTGAAGGCCGTTGCGAGGGGCGAATAGCCGCAACAATGAAAGGGGATGAAGGTTTTGGTTATGATCCTCTATTCCTTCTGGCTCCGGATTACACTAAAACCATGGCTGAAATCAATCTGGCTGAAAAGCAGCGTATCAGTCACCGGGGAGAGGCTTTGCGCCAGCTGAAAGAGTGGCTGTTGGTTCAGAGGTGAATGGATCCGGAATTATAGCCAGTCAGGAGAGCCGATTAATATAGTGAGAAAAAAAGATTGACAAAACCAGCGTAAATAATTATATCGTTTATAAGATTAGTGAAATTTAACAACGGGATTGATTTTCCCTCCCCTTTTTACCAGCATAGTACTTACAATACCAGTAATCTGATTCCTTTCTTGTATGTTTCTATTAGGAAATAATAGAAAATTAGTTGCTACATATTGTGTGTTGGTTTTTATAGCTATATTCCTGTTCAGGTAATCAGATTCCTGAGAGGAAACCTCCCTTATTGACCAATATGATATATCAGGCCAAATCCTGTCGCTAAAAAAATATTTTCCTTAAAAAATGTTGCCGACTAGCCCCTGAACTGTTTCTGTATATATCTTTTAATTATTTGAGGACATATCGATGAATTTAAACGAACTGAAAAACAAGAAAATTTCTGACCTCACGGCGCTGGCTAAGGAATTGAAAGTCGAAGGTGCTGCCGGCATGAGGAAACAGGACCTGATTTTTGCTTTGTTGCAGGCCCACACCAATAAAAATGGTGAGATTCAGGGTTCAGGAGTGCTGGAAATTCTTCCTGACGGTTTTGGTTTTTTGCGGGCTCCGGATTATAATTATATTTCGGGGCCGGATGATATTTATGTTTCGCCTTCCCAGATCCGCCGGTTTAATTTACGTACCGGCGATACCGTTTCCGGGCAGATCCGCTCACCAAAGGAAAGTGAGCGTTATTTTGCCCTTTTGAAGGTCCAAGCTGTCAATCATGAAGACCCCGAAAGTGCCAGGGATAAAATTTTATTTGATAACCTGACTCCCCTCTTCCCTGATGAACACTTCGTCATGGAACGGGAACATGATAACTATGCCATGAGGATCATGGATCTGATAACTCCCATAGGCAAAGGTCAGCGTGGTCTGATTGTAGCCCCGCCCCGGACGGGTAAGACCGTACTGCTAAAAAATATTGCCAATAGTCTGACGGCCAATCATCCCGAGATTACCCTGATTGTCCTGCTCATTGATGAACGGCCGGAAGAGGTGACCGATATGCAGAGATCGGTAGACGGCGAGGTGATTTCTTCCACCTTTGACGAGCCTGCCCAGCGACATGTGCAGGTGGCGGAAATGGTCATTGAAAAGGCCAAAAGACTGGTTGAACATAAACATGATGTGGTTATTCTGCTGGACAGCATTACCCGCTTGGCCCGGGCATATAACACCGTAGTTCCTCCCAGTGGCAAGGTGCTTTCCGGCGGGGTTGATTCCAATGCCCTGCATAAACCCAAGCGCTTTTTCGGGGCGGCCAGAAATATTGAGGAAGGTGGTTCCCTGACCATCATTTCCACCGCCTTGATTGAAACCGGAAGCCGGATGGATGATGTTATTTTTGAAGAATTTAAAGGGACGGGAAACATGGAGCTCCACCTTGACCGGAAACTGGCGGATAAACGAACTTTTCCGGCCATTGATATTGCGCGATCAGGAACCAGGAGGGAAGACCTGCTGATGAGTAAACGTGACCTGCAACTGGTATGGATATTACGAAAATTTCTCCAGCCCATGGGAATAGTGGAAAGCATGGAATTCCTGTTGGAAAAAATGGAAGGCACAAAAAATAATGCCGAATTTCTCGATTCCATGAACAGTTAGAGCTTTGGCAGCTTATGGAAATAACTTTCATTGGAGTAAAAGAAAAAAATAATTGACAAAAACAGCCGCTTCCGGCTAACTATCTGTTTTGATTTGCCACATTAAATGTCAGCGCTAGAAAAATGCGCTATACAGGAGGTTAAAGTATTTTTATGAAAAAAGATATCCATCCTAAGTATGATGCCTGCAAAGTAACCTGTGCCTGTGGGAACAGTTTTGACACCCGGGCAACTATCCCGGAGATAAAAGTTGAGATTTGTTCCGAGTGTCATCCTTTTTATACCGGCAAACAGAAATTACTTGATACAGCCGGCCGTATAGAGAAATTCCGCCGGAAATACAGCAAGCCGGGAAATTAGTTTTTGCAGGCTACTGTTCTTGCGCATACGGCTGAGCCGGTAAAAGTGGTGGCGATGGCTGCCCGTTTGTGTTATTCACCCCTGGATATTGAGAATCTGTGGTGCAGTGACATTGCTGAAGATCAGCAGTTGATTGAAAAAGTTTTGGCGTTGGGACACGAGTCGGTACTGGAGCACGCTTCATTCTCTCTTGGTATTGAAGGGGTTTCACGGGTACTCAGCCACCAGCTGGTCCGCCATCGACTGGCTTCCTTTTCTCAGCAAAGCCAGCGATATGTCAGCTTTGACAAAGGTTTTTCTTATCAAGTTCCACCTTCTATCCTGAAAGATGAGTCTTTGCGCCAGGAATATGATAGAATGATGGAACAATCAGCAGAGTTTTATCGCCACCTGCGCGAACGGAAGATTCCGGCTGAGGATGCGAGGTTTGTTCTTCCCAATGCTGCTGATACCCGATTGGTAATGAGCATGAATGCCCGGGAATTACGTCATTTTTTTCGGCTTCGTTGTTGCCGGCGGGCCCAGTGGGAAATTAGAGTGCTGGCCACTGAAATATTACGTCAACTGAGGAAAATTGCCTTGCCGCTTTTTCATGATGCCGGTCCAGCCTGTCTTTCCGGACCCTGCCCGGAAGGGCCGATGAGTTGTGGGGAGGCGAAGGCCGTGAGGCGGGAATTTGCTGAATTGGAGTAGACTGTCCGGCGAAACTTTCACCTGTTGGTGATGGTGAAAAATGAAACAGATATGTAAAGGTTGCAGGCAGGGTCCATGAGTACCCTGTCTTTTGTTTTTTTTGGTGATAATTTCGTAACTATTCAGCAGGGTTGTCTTTACCTGCAGGGGACAGATTTTATTTTTTCTTTTTCGGGGACAGAATGATTTTCACCGAATAATATCGATCTTTAATTGATTTTAGTACCATCTCAAAATGAAAAAATTTAATCTGTCTCCCGGTTTTCGTGAAAAAAATTCAGTCCCCTGCGGAATCAAGCTGCTAGCTGGCTAAAGCTGAATAGTTACATAATTTCCAAAGGTCGTGATTATGTTTTCCAAGCTAGGTGAAGTGGAAGAAAAATTTATTGATTTGGAACGGGAAATGATGCAGCCGGAGATTGCCTCTGATCCCAAGCGATTTCAAGCTACAGCGAAAGCAGCCGCGGAATTGCGCCCTTTAGTAACCAGCTATCGTGAATACAAACAGATTGAAGTAGAGCTGATGGAAAATCAGGAGGTCATCCAGGGCGATGATGAAGAATTGAAATCCCTGGCCCAGGAAGAACTTCCGGATTTGCTGGAAAAAAAAGAATTGCTGGTGGACAGGTTGCGCCGACTTCTGTTGCCGAAAGACCCCAATGATGAAAAAAATGTGGTCCTGGAAATCCGCGCCGGAACCGGCGGGGATGAAGCCGCCCTCTTTGCTGCTGATCTGTTTCGAATGTACAGTCGCTATGCCGATCAGCGTCGATGGAAGCTTGAAATTTTAAGTCAGAGTATGATCGGGGTTGGCGGCTTCAAGGAAATTATTGCCCTGGTTCAGGGGCAGGGGGTTTATAGTCAACTGAAATTTGAAAGTGGCGTCCACCGGGTTCAAAGAGTTCCTACCACCGAATCCCAGGGGCGAATACATACGTCTGCAGTGACTGTGGCGATTTTACCGGAAGTGGATGATGTGGAACTGGAAATTAATCCAGGTGATCTGCGCATTGATGTTTACCGGGCTTCCGGACCCGGTGGGCAAAGTGTTAATACCACTGACTCGGCGGTGCGGATAACCCATGTTCCCACAGGGCTGGTGGTTTCCTGCCAGGATGAGAAATCTCAGCATAAAAACAAGGCTAAAGGCATGCAGATTCTTAAGGCCAGATTGTTTGACCTGAAACAGCAGGAACAGCATGATCAGATTTCCGCTGATAGGCGTCAACAGGTGGGTTCCGGGGATCGCAGTGAACGGATCCGAACCTATAATTTCCCCCAGGGGAGGATCACAGACCATCGTATCGGTCTGACTTTACATAAGCTTGAGCAGGTGATGGCTGGTGATCTTGATGAGATCATTTCAGCCCTGATAACCTTTTATCAGGCGGAGGCGTTGAAGGCCGGGCAGGAATGAGCGAGAACTGGACGGTGATAAAATTGCTGGACTGGGCTTCACCCTATCTGGAGAAGTACGGCATAACCACTCCGAGACTGGATGCTGAGCTGCTGTTGGCCAGGGTGTTGTCCTGTGATCGGATAGATTTATATTTGAATTATGACCAGCCAACTTCAGCAACGGAACGGGCAGTTTTTAAAAAGTTACTTATCAGGCGGCGGGAGCGGGAGCCCATTGCCTATATCCTCGGAGAAAAGGAGTTCTGGTCTTTACCCTTCAGGGTGAATTCCAAAGTGCTGATCCCGCGCCCCGAAACGGAACATCTGGTTGAGGCCGCCATTACAATTATCAATCAGTACTATCCAGCTGGCGGAACCGTGGTTGATTTAGGTGCTGGCAGCGGTAATATTTTATTGTCCATTGCTCACCATTTTCAGGCCCATGCCGGCTTAAACTGGTTGGGATTTGATCTGAGCCCCAAGGCGGTGGAAGTGGCCAGCAAAAATGCCCGGCGGTTGAAATTGGAACGGGTTGCATTTTCAGTAGCTGATTTGGCTGAAGTACGGCCCGATCCGGGACAGAATTGGGATATCATTCTCAGCAATCCGCCCTATATCCCGACTGCAGAGCTGAAAAAACTGGCAGGGGAAGTGAGGCGGGAGCCTCAGCGGGCTCTGGATGGTGGTCCTGATGGGTTGGATTATTATCGGATATTGAGTCAAAGAATTTCTTCGTTATTGCCTGATGGCGGTTTTTTGATAGTGGAAGTGGGGGATGGCCAGGCGGGAAAAGTAAAGGCACTGTTGGTTGAGCAAAACCCTCATAGTTTAGATACGGTTTTGGATCTTCAGGGAATAGAAAGGGTAGTTGTCGGACAATGGATAAAATCGTAGTCAGAGGTGGCCATCGGCTGACTGGAGAAGTGGAAGTCAGCGGGGCTAAAAATGCTGCCTTGCCTATTCTTGCTTCCAGCCTTCTGGTTTCCGGGGGTCGCAACAGGTTCAGCAATGTTCCCCGTCTGCGGGATATCTCAACCATCTGTACCTTGCTTTCAACTATGGGGGCAAAAGTGTATGCCCATGAAGAGGTGGTCGAAATTGATGCTTCCGGAGTTTCAACCCTGGAAGCTTCATATGATTTAGTGAAAACCATGCGGGCATCAATTCTGGTTCTTGGTCCTTTGTTGGCCCGTTTCGGGGAGGCTTCTGTTTCATTGCCGGGTGGTTGTGCCATTGGTGCCCGACCGGTCAACCTGCATATCAGCGCGCTGGAAATGATGGGAGCCGAAATAAGGGTTGAACATGGATATATTCATGGCCAGGCCCAGCGGCTGCATGGTGCTGATATTACCTTTGATCTGCCGACAGTTACCGGAACGGAAAATTTGATGATGGCTGCCGCCCTGGCCCGGGGGGCGACAGTATTGAGAAATGCTGCCCGGGAGCCGGAAGTGTGTGATCTGGCGATCTGCCTGCGCCGGATGGGCGCCAGAATTATGGGTGATGGAACGGCAACCATCACCATTGAGGGGGTGGACAAACTCCATCCGGTGGAGTATGAAATTATGCCGGACCGCATCGAAGCAGCGACTTTGATGTCAGCCTGTGGGGTGACAAATGGTGATTTTCTGATTAAAAACTGTCCTCTTGCCAAAATGACGGCGGAGGTTGGTAAATTACAGGAAGCCGGATTGGCGATCAGTTCAGTGGACAAAAATGGAGAACCGGGTCATAATGGTGTTGATGTCCGAGTTGTAAGCCAGCGATCTTTTACCGGTGTTGATGTGAAGACCATGCCCTATCCCGGCTTTGCCACTGATATGCAAGCCCAGTTTATGGTGCTCATGTGTTTGGCCCGGGGAACCAGTGTGATCACGGAAACTGTTTTTGAGAATCGTTTTATGCATGTTTTTGAATTGCAGCGTATGGGTGCTGATATCGAAGTCGAGGGACGTAGTGCCATTATAAAAGGGCCTGGAAAGCTTTCTGGTGCTCCGGTTATGGCCTCCGACCTTCGGGCCAGCGCCAGCCTGGTGCTGGCAGGCCTGGCAGCAGAAGGAGAAACTATCATCTCCCGGGTTTATCATCTGGACCGGGGATATTACCAGTTTGAAAAAAAACTGCAGGCCCTTGGTGCTCATGTTCGGAGGGAAACGGTAAAGGCTAAAGGCAATCGTGGGGACACCATCAAAACAGGACAGCAAATCCGGGAGATATCCCCAAAATAAAAGCGATTTTTCAATCGGTCATTAAAGTTAAAATGGTGTCCCCGACGATTTAAAGGTTAAAGATTCAAGATTCAAGGTGTTTTCACCCTATACCATAAACCGTACACCGTTAAAATAGACAGGAGGGGAAATGCCGGTTACCATTTATGATAGTTCTGTCAGCGATTTTCAGCCTTTTTTCAGGAAATTCTGTGAGCGGAATCCTGAACTGACCCGGGAAGCTGAGCAGATAGTCAGAGAGATTGTTGATCGGGTTCGGAGAGAAGGTGATGCGGCCTTGTTTCATTATAGCCGAACTTTTGATGACCTGGATTTGGCTGAAGTTTCTCTGGAGGTGTCTGCTGACGAGTTGAATCGTGCCCTGGAATCGTTACCGGCGGCTGAACTTGCCAATCTTAAACTTGCCATTAAGCGGGTTACTAACTACCATCAGCGTCAATTGCGCCAGTCCTGGTTTGAAGACCATGAACCCGGGGTGCTGCTGGGGCAGAAAGTAACACCTCTTGACAAGGTAGGGGTCTATGTCCCGGGGGGCAAAGCCTCCTATCCTTCATCGGTGATTATGAATGTTCTGCCGGCCCGGGTGGCCGGGGTATCCGAGGTGATTATGGTATCACCGGCAGCCAAAGGTTATAATCCGGCGGTTCTGGCAGCGGCAAAGTTATGTGGGGTTGACCGGGTATTTCGCCTTGGTGGGGCGCAGGCTGTTGCCGCCCTGGCCTACGGGACCGAAACCGTGCCGGCGGTGGATAAAATCGTTGGTCCGGGAAATATTTATGTTGCCCAGGCCAAACGCCAGGTTTTCGGCCGGGTAGGCATTGATATGGTTGCCGGTCCCAGTGAAATTCTGGTGCTGGCTGACCATTCCGCCAATCCCGAATGGGTGGCGGCTGATATGCTTTCCCAGGCGGAACACGATGAATTGGCCGTAGCGGTTGTAATGACACCGGAACGTGGATTGGCGGAAGCGGTGCGACAGCAGTTAATTCTACAGCTTGAAGGCCTGGAACGAAAGGAAATCGCCCGGCAGTCTCTGCACTTACAAGGGGCCATTATTGTTACCCGATCTCTGGATGAGGCGTTATCTCTGGCCAATATTTTTGCCGCGGAACATCTGGAACTGGCAGTGGCGGAGCCATTGGCAGCTCTCAGCTCAATCAGGCATGCCGGGGCAATCTTTTTAGGTCATTATACCCCGGAAGCATTGGGAGATTATCTGGCCGGGCCGAACCATGTTCTGCCCACTGGCGGCACCGCCCGGTTTTCATCGCCACTTGGTGTGGATGATTTTCTGAAACGTTCCAGTATTCTGTCATTTACTGAGAGTTCGTTGGCAAAATATGCTCTACCGGTACAGGAACTGGCCGGCATGGAGGGGCTGGAGGCCCACGGGCTGGCAGTAAAACGGCGAGTAGAAAAATAGGAAACATAGGGAACGTACATTCCTTTATCCGTATTCTTATCTTCGATTTGAGCTGAAAGGATAGTATAATGGAGAAAACACAGCGACAGGGGAAGGTGCAGCGGCAGACGGCAGAAACCAATATTAATCTGGACCTTCAGCTGGATGGTCGGGGGTCGGCATCAATAGCAACCGGAATTCCATTCATGGATCATATGTTGACGCTGTTTGCCCGGCACAGCCGCAGTGATATGGCGGTATCTGCCCAGGGTGATCTGGAGGTTGATTACCACCATACGGTTGAAGACCTGGGTATTTGTTTGGGGCAGGCCCTGGTTTCAGCATTGGGTGATGGTGGTGGTATAGCCCGCTACGGTCAGGCCACTATTCCCATGGATGAAGCCTTGTGTTCGGTGGCGGTCGATATCTCCAGGCGTCCTCAACTGACCTATAATGTTCCGCTGATGGTGGAAAAGGTGGGAGTGATGGATACCGAATTGATGGAAGAGTTTTTTCGGGCTTTTTCCAGTCATGGAGGGATGACGCTGCACATTAATCTGCATTATGGCAAGAATCAGCATCACATCTTTGAGTCGGTTTTTAAGGCCCTGGCCCATGCTTTAAGGCGGGCCTGGACACCTGATGCCGGTCTTGCCGGCCAGCCTCTAAGCACCAAAGGGATGTTATGAGATGATTGCAATCATTGATTATGGCATGGGTAACCTGCGCAGTGTTCAGAAGGCGGTTGAGAAGGTGGGTTTTACCGCCGAGGTTACCCGTTCCGGGTCTAAGATTGCTGATGCTGATGGTGTCATCCTTCCCGGGGTGGGTGCTTTCAAGAATTGTATGGAAAACCTGGATCATTATAAGCTTATCCAGCCGGTTCTGCAGACAATCTCTGCGGGAAAGCCATTTTTAGGTATCTGTTTAGGCCTGCAGGTGCTTTTTACTGAAAGCCAGGAGTTTGGGCACTTCCCCGGTATGGATGTAATCAAGGGGTCGGTTGTTCCTTTCTCTCATCGTTTGCCGGATCCTGATGATGAGAAAAGTTTTTTGAAAATTCCCCATATGGGTTGGAATATCATCCATAAAAATGGTTCGCTGCCATTGCTGGAAAATATTGCCGCTGAATCCTATTTTTATTTCGTTCATTCCTACCACGTGGTTCCTGAAGATCCGGCAGTTATTGCCACGACCACTGATTACGGGATTGATTTTGTTTCATCCATTTGTCGGGATAATATTTTTGCCACCCAGTTTCACCCTGAAAAAAGCCAGCTTCAGGGGCTTGAAATCCTCAAGACTTTTGGCAAAATGGTGGAGACATCATGATTGCAAAGAAAATTTTTATTTGGAGGGCTAAGAGACGCTTATGAATGTGAAAACCGGGAAATTGTTTTATGGTTGTTTTTGCCTGTTTGTTTGTGGACTGATGTTTTGCTTGCCCTCTTGTGCCACCAAGGGCATGCTCATTTCTCCATCCCAGGATAAGGTGCCAGCGTATGGAAGTGTTGCCGTGTTGCCTTTTCACCTGGCTGGAGGAAATGGCAATATCCAAACCATGACCAGCTGCCAGCTAGCCAAAGAGCAGATAAAATGTGAACAGGTTGCCAGCCAAATCGGTCTGCAGACCGCAACCTCCATGGCCAGGGAGATTGCCATATATGGATTGCATCGGGTTGTTGAGCCTCGGGAGGCACTGGCAATTATTCCCAATTTAGGTCTGGTTCCGGTTGGAAATATTGGCCAAAAGCTTAAGGTTGATATGCTGATTTTTGGTACCGTTACCCGCTATCTTGAGCGGGTGGGAGGGCCATATGGGGTTACCAGGCCGGCTTCGGTTGCTTTTGAAGTGGTTATGGTTGATGTCCGTTCGGGAAAAAAGGTCTGGGCAGGTAAGTTTGCCCATACCCAGAAGGGCTTAAGTGAAGATTTGACCAATTTGGGCTCCTTCCTTCGTGGCGGTGGCAAGTGGCTGACGGTCAGGGAGTTGGCTGATGTCGGGATCGCCAGGCTGGTCCGGCAGCTTCCCGGCTTGCAAGGGAAGGAGATTCACTGAAATGCTGATTATTCCGGCCATCGACTTGAAAGATGGCAACTGTGTTCGTCTGCGCCAGGGACGGATGGAAGATGACACCTTGTTTTCCACCGATCCGCTGCAAATGGCTCGCCGCTGGCAGCAGGAAGGGGCCAGGTATCTGCACCTGGTTGATTTGAATGGCGCCTTTGCCGGTTCTCCGGTGAACCGTGAAGCGATAATCACTATTGTCAAATCCCTGGATATCCCCTGCCAGCTTGGAGGCGGAATTCGTTCCCTGGAAACCATTGAAGACTACCTCAACTTGGGACTTGATCGGGTTATATTGGGGACCGTGGCCGTTGAACAGGAAGAGCTGGTTGCCGAAGCAGCTCGCCGTTTTCCCGGGCGTATCTGTGTAGGCATTGATGCCCGCCAGGGCAAGGTATCCACCCGGGGCTGGGCGGAGGAAACGGAACTGGAAGCCTTGGATCTGGCGCTTAAAATGCAGGATTTGGGGGTGGCGGCAATCATTTATACGGATATTATGCGTGATGGTATGCAGACCGGGGTTAATCTTGAAGATACCGGCAGGTTGGCAGAATCCCTGGAAATTCCGGTTATTGCCTCCGGGGGGATTGCCTCCCTGGATGACCTTAAACAACTGTTGACCATCGAAAGCAAAGGGGTGGCTGCGGCCATCACTGGTCGGGCGCTTTATGAAGGGACGCTTGATTTAAGGGCAGCCATGAAGTTGGTTGATGATGTATGATCAGGTGGGCTATTAATTCTATGGATTTTTTACAGGATTGAGCGGATGTTGGCAAAAAGGATTATCCCCTGTCTTGATGTGAAGGACGGCCGGGTGGTTAAAGGCATTAATTTTGTTGGCCTGCGGGATGCCGGTGATCCGGTGGAAGTGGCTGCGGCTTACGATATCCAGGGAGCTGATGAAGTTACTTTCCTCGATATTACCGCTTCCAGTGATCAGCGGAATATCATTATAGATGTGGTAAAAAGGACGGCTGAGCAGGTTTTTATCCCCCTGACAGTTGGTGGGGGTATCCGGACGCTGAAAGATATCCGGGATTTGTTAAAAGCCGGGGCGGATAAGGTATCCATCAATACAGGGGCGGTTAAAAATCCCAGCTTTGTTCAGGAAGCATCACGCCGTTTCGGCAGCCAATGTATCGTGGTTGCCATTGATGCCAAGTCCCGGCTTGGAGGTGGCTGGGAAGTGTATATCTATGGTGGCCGTGAACCCACTGGAATTGATGCGGTTGCCTGGGCGCGAAAGATGGAAGAATATGGAGCCGGTGAAATCCTGCTGACCAGCATGAACCGGGATGGCACCAAGGATGGTTATGACCTGTCGTTGACCAGAACCATTGTTGACGCGGTGGACCTCCCAGTGATTGCTTCCGGTGGCGTGGGCAAGCTTGAACATCTCTATGATGGGTTTGCTAAAGCTAATGTCAGTGCCGCCCTGGCAGCTTCTATATTTCATTATCGCGAATATACTATTGGTGAGGCAAAAGAATATTTACGCGGCCGTGGTGTCCGGGTCAGGGATGAAAAAGGATAAAGGATAAAGGCAAAAGGATTAAGGTTGCCGGGATTAGGGACATTATTGAGTTGTTGCTGCAGGCAATTGAGTGTCAAAAGTGTTAACAGCTAACAGCTTAATTCAAGTATTGATAGACGAGGTGAAAAAAATGAATCTGAAAGAACGGCTTACTGAAGAAATGAAAACCGCTGCCAGGGCAAAGGATAAACTAAAGCTTTCTACCATTCGTATGGTCAGGTCTGAGATAAAGAATCAGGAAATTTCCCGCCGCCATGAGTTGGGTGACGATGAGATACTGAAATTGCTGGGAACTATGGTTAAACAGCGGAAAGATTCCATCAGCCAGTTTAAAAAAGGCGGCCGCGAAGATCTGGCTGCCAAGGAGGAGCAGGAACTGGAAATCCTGGGAGTGTATCTCCCGGAGCAGATGGCCGCCACTGAAATTGAATCGATTGTAAAAACGGTTATTGCCGAGACCGGTGCCGCCGGCAAAAAAGATATGGGCAAAGTGATGCAGGCGGTAATGGCTCGGGTCGCCGGCCGTGCGGATGGCAAAGAAATCAATCGCATGGTTTCCTCATTACTTTCCTGAGTCATGGAAGCCCATGCTGTCCGGGTATTGGAATTTCCTCGGCTGGCCGAACGGGTTGCCCGGCATGCCCGGACCAGGGACGGCCAGGCTGCAGTCCGTCAGCTTTCCCCCTCCCCCCCAGCTGTTTTCCCTGAGTTGCCGGCTAGATTAAGCCAAGTCACCCAGTTTATGGAATTGGTGCCCGAACATGGTTCCGTACCGCTGGCTGGAGTGCAGAACCTGGCTGCGGACCTTGAACTCATCCGGATTGAAGAAACCTATCTCCTGTCCCCGGCATTGATCTCTATTGCCGAAACCTTCCGTTGTCTGGAAAAAATCATTAGCTTTGCTACGGCCATGGATGAGCGATTTTCTTCCTTAAATATCTTATTTGAGGGAATCAGATCGTTCAGACCCTTAACGGAATTGATTGAGAGTTGTTTTGATGAGCGGGAGGAAATGAAGGATTCGGCCAGCTTTGCTTTGGCGGAAATCCGCCAGCAAATCAAAAGTAGCCGCCGGAAGCTTAATTCTATCCTTGAAGCGCATCTGCAGAATCCTGCTTACCAGCCTATTATTCAGGATCACTTGATTGTCCAGCGTAACAACCGTTATGTGATCCCGGTCAAATTAAATTTTCGCAGCTTCTTTTCTGGCATCATCCACGATCAGTCCCGGACCCAAATGACATTTTTTGTTGAGCCGGTGGAAACTATCGGTCTCAACAACAGCCTGGGGATTTTGCAGCAGGAAGAGCAGGAAGAGGAAATCAGGATTCTCAAAATGATTGCCGGTCACCTGCGGGCTGAGACCGGGGAGATTGTTAAGGTGCTGGGTCGGGTTTTTCTTCTGGATCAGATTCAGGCAAAAGCCCTTTATGGACTCGAGATTGGGGGCTCAGCGCCTGATCTATTAACCGAATGGCCTGCAGGATTTTCCCTGAAACAGGCCAGACACCCATTGCTTCTGGCTGACAAAGGCTTGAAAACTGTAGTGCCGGTTGATATTGATTTTGAATCCGGTATCCAGGGGCTGGTGGTTTCCGGAGCCAATGCCGGAGGGAAAACCGTGGCCCTCAAAACCCTGGGGCTGGTCAGTCTTATGGCCCGCTGCGGTTTGCCGTTGCCGGTAGCGGCTGAAAGCAGCATCCCATTGTTCAGTGAGGTCCTGGCCGATATTGGTGACGAACAGAGTATCAGTGAGGATGTCAGCACCTTTTCCGGCCATTTACATCATATTGATACCATCCTTCGTCGTTGTGATACCCGGTCTCTGGTTTTATTTGATGAGCTTGGTGCCGGCACTGATCCTCAGGAAGGTGCGGCCCTGGCCATGGCGGTAATGGATGAGTTGCATGAGCGTCAAGCCGCTTTTCTGGTTACCACCCATTATAATAACGTCAAAGCCTATGCTTACGAACGGCCATGGGTTGAAAGCGTGGCGGTTTCATTTGACGCGGACTCATTGCAGCCATTGTACCGCTTGCAGTATGGGGTTCCCGGCCTGAGTAATGCCCTCCAGGTTGCCCGACTGCTGAAATTTAAGGATTCTGTCATTGCCAGGGCCCGCAGTTATCTTGATCGGGACCATGATCAGGTGGTGATGATGGCGGAAAAACTGGAAAAACGCCTGGCTCAGGTGCATGATAAAGAGTTAGAATTGTTCAAATTGAAGCAGGAGGCTTTTCATTTACGGGAGCAATGCCGAAAAGAGCGGGAAAAGCTCTTGGAACAGCAGGAAAACCTGCGCCGGACTGCCAGCCGGCAGCTGGCCGAGATTGTCAGTAAAGCGGAAGCTGAATTTAAGGATATGTTGGCCATGTTGGAGAAAAAGCAGCAGGAGATGGATGCTGTCCCCCTTGCAATAATAAAAACCGGAGAATACCGCCATGAGTTTGGTGAAATAAAGCGGAAGGTGGGCAAATTGCTGCCTCCGGTGCCGGAGCGTCCACAAAAATCCATTGATTCAGGGGATCTTTCAGTTGGTGATCGGGTGACCCTGGACGGCAGCCGTCAAGTTGTTGAAGTAGAAGCCATTGACCGGCAAAAACAATTGGTTTCTCTCTGTATGTCAGGGAATCTGCGGGTCAGTATGCCGATGGATAAAATTACTTCGATCCTCAGCAAAGGGGATAATAAAAAGCCGGAGATGGTTACGGTAAGTATGCCCCCCGCTGGAGGCTCGCCGCTGCCCACACTTAATCTGATTGGTAAAAGGGTGGATGAAGCCAAAGAAGAGCTGGAAGCCTATCTGGATCAGGCAATGATGGCCGGGATGGAAAAAGTCGAAATTATTCATGGTTTTGGAACCGGTCGACTTCGAAAGGGAATCCATGAATTTCTGCGGCAACTGTCATACATCTCAGACTATTATCACCCTTCTGCTGACCAGGGGGGGCAGGCGGTGACCGTGGTGATGCTGGGATCGCAATCAAATCAGTAAAAAATCTTGACTTTCCTGTTTCTTTTATCTATAAGAATTACCTGTTTCACCTATTCCTCGGTAGCTCAACCGGCAGAGCGGGTGGCTGTTAACCACTAGGTCGTAGGTTCGAATCCTACCCGAGGAGCCAGACTATTAAGGCCATTTCTTGTAAGAGAAATGGCCTTTTGCTTTTGTAACATGGCCACTAAATAACGGCACGATATAAAGATAATCGCAGATAATGTTAAGTTTGAGGATGCGAAGTTTTACTTTAGATTTGCAGTGGCAAGCTAAACGATTTAATCAGCACCGCTGTTTTTTGAACGCTCTGGATTTGTTTGTTCGGTTTTACCATCATTTTTATT